>JBEPVC010000329.1:0-2759 GCA_041691235.1 Chitinophagaceae bacterium | reverse complement strand
GGCGGTTTATTTCCCGAAACAAGCATTGGATGGTATAGAAAAAAATTTTATGTCGATAGGGCAGATTCAGGAAAACATGTTTCGATTCAATTTGACGGGATTTTTAGAAACGCAAATATCTGGATAAATGGATTTTTTCTTGGTAATAATATGAGCGGCTACAGCGGAGTCGAATATAATATTTCGGATTTTTTGCAATACAATAAAGAAAATACCATTGTGGTGAGGGCAGATGCTACTCAATATGAAGGCTGGTTTTATGAAGGAGCGGGAATTTATCGCCATGCGTGGCTTAATAAAAAAAATAATATTTATATAGAAGACGCAAATCTTTTTATTCATTCAAAACAAACGAATAACAATGCAACTGTTTTTGTAGAAATGCCAGTAAAAAGCGAAAGCAAAAATAATACTAACGCAGACGCTTATACGTATATTACCGACAGAAAGGGAAACAGGATATCAGAGCTTAAGCGAACAGCATTTAATGTCTCCGGCAATGAAAAGATATTAATCAGGCAATCGATTAATATACCCAAAGCTAATTTGTGGTCAATTGAAGATCCGTACTTATATCGTGTAGTTAATATTCTAAAATCAGGAAATAAAACTATTGATAGCGTCAACATTCGTTTTGGCATCAGGAATATTTCTGTTACTACAAATGGGCTTTTTCTTAATGGAAAATATGTAAAGATAAAAGGCGTATGTGATCATCAGGATCATGCAGGAGTTGGAAGCGCTTTACCCGATTATCTTCAATATTACCGAATTGGATTGTTGAAGCAAATGGGTGCGAATGCTTACCGTACCAGTCATAATCCACCAACGCCGGAGTTCCTGGAGGCCTGTGACAGCCTGGGTATACTGGTTTTAGATGAAACAAGGTTGCTTAATAGCAGTCCTGAATATATGAGCCAGTTTGAAAGATTAATTCTTCGGGATCGCAATCATCCTTCCGTTTTCATGTGGTCTATTGGAAACGAAGAAGGTTGGATTCAAACACAGTCAACAGGAAAACGAATTGCACTTTCACTACTGCAAAAACAAAAGGAATTGGATCCTTACCGCACATCAACTTATGGCGCTGATGTTGGGAATATTTACCAGGGCGTTAATGAAGTAATCCCTGTACGAGGATTTAATTACCGGATTGCAGATGTTGATCCTTATCATAAAGATCATCCGGCACAACCTATTATTGGCACTGAGATGGGGAGCACTGTTACCACGCGTGGCATCTATACAAAAGATACGATTAACGCCTATGTTCCGGATGAAGATATAACGGCGCCATGGTGGGCAAACACTGCTGAGCAATGGTGGTTATTAGCGTCTAGCCGTGACTGGTGGATAGGAGGATTTGTATGGACAGGTTTTGATTATCGTGGCGAACCGACACCTTTCGAATGGCCGAATATTAATTCGCATTTTGGCATTATGGACATGTGCGGGTTCCCTAAAAATATTTACTACTATTATCAATCATGGTGGACAGACAAAGATGTATTGCATATTTCTCCGCATTGGAATTGGGAGGGCAAAGAAGGAAAACCAATTGATGTGTGGGTAAACAGTAATGCTGATAATGTGGAATTATTTTTAAATGGAAAAAGTTTTGGCAAGAAAGATATGCCCCGCCAGAGCCATCTTCAATGGAGCATTCCTTACGAGCCGGGAAAATTAGAAGCCGTTGCTTATAAGAAGGGAAGAAAAATTGTCTCTTTGGTTGAGACTACCGGTGCGCCTGCTGAAGTAGTTATTACTCCTTACAAAACTACCATGCTTGCTGATGGAAAAGACGCCACCGTTATAAATGTAAAAGCAATTGATAAGCAGGGACGCGAAGTACCAGACGCAAATAATTTGATTCAATTTTCTGTAGAAGGAGATGCAAAAATTATTGGAGTGGGCAATGGCGACCCGAGCAGCCATGAGCCAGATAAAATTTTTGATGGTAATTGGCAAAGATCTTTATTCAATGGAAAGTGCCAGCTGATAATTCAGTCAGGGACAACGCCAGGCATCATTAAAATTAAAGCAACATCAAAAGGATTGTGGGAAGGTTCTACAGATATCATTACGCTGAAAGAAAACGGCAAAATAAAAACGGTTGATGATCCTTATATTTTTTCAAAACAAAATATTAAATCAACAGCAAATCTTAAAGGAAAATTTTTGGGCGCAGATATTTCATTTCTTCCCCAATTGGAATCGCGCGGGATTAAGTTTTCTGACAAAGGAGTGCAAAAAAATGCATTAGAGATTTTAAAAGATCATGGATTCAATTATATCAGGCTGCGGCTATTTGTAGATCCATTTAACGATAGCGGCTACTCGCCGGGAAAAGGCTTTTGTGATTTACAGCATACTTTGGAAATGGCTCAGCGAATTAAAAAAGCAGGAATGAAATTTTTGCTGGATTTTCATTACAGCGATACCTGGGCAGATCCCGGAAAACAATTTATGCCTGCAGCCTGGAAGAATTTAGATTTTAAAGACCTTGCAAAAAAAGTTTTTGATTATACAACAAGTGTTTTACAAGCGCTGAAAGCGCAAGGAACTTTGCCTGACATGGTTCAAACAGGAAATGAAATTAACCATGGCATCGTTTGGCCTTTAGGCAACGTGCAGCATTTAGATAGCCTGGCTGTTCTGTTAAATGCAGGACTGTTTGCAGTTAAAAAAGTAGACGCCAAAATATTAACGATGCTTCACATAGCATTGGGAGGACAAAATTCCGAATCAGAATTTTTTAT
>JBEPVC010000328.1:0-2778 GCA_041691235.1 Chitinophagaceae bacterium | reverse complement strand
ATAAACACTAACAAAGGGTAAAATAAAAATAGATTTTTGTTTATTGTGAAAAGGCCATCTCAAAAGAGATGGCCTTTTTTGTGTAAAATTATTGCGTGGAAATATTGCTAAATCAAACTCCGCATTATTTTTATTGGCAACTGAAAATTAAAAATGGATCCTTTGCCTATTTCACTTTCTACCCAAATTTTTCCGTGCTGTGCTTCTACAAATTCCTTTGAAATAGCCAGGCCTAAACCTGTTCCTTTCTCTTTTGAGCCGGGGACCTGGAAATATCTTTCAAATAATCTTGGTAAATATGTTGCGTCAATTCCGGGGCCGTAGTCTTTAACTGAAAAAATAATATTATCGTTTTGCAGAGATGCATTAACCTCTATTTTGCTACCGGTGAAAGAATATTTTATCGCATTGGTCAAAAAATTATTCAATACCCAGGTTGTTTTATCTGCATCGGCTTCCAGTAAGGGCAAAACATTGGCAGATGTATTTTTAATCTCAATTTCTTTTTCTTTCGCATTGGCTGAAACAGCCTGAATGGCATTATCAACAATAGTTTCGGGGTTAACCTTTTTTATATTCAATTGTATTTTGCCTGCCTCAACCTGCGACATATTTAGTAACTCGCTTAATATTTTAAGCATTCGCTGGTTATCATGTTTGAGATTTTCAATCAGCTCTTTTTGTTCTGTTGAAAGCTTACTTACCCGCTCATCTTCCAACAGCTTTAAACTAAAATCTGAAGAAGCCAGGGGTGTTTTTAATTCGTGCGAAATGGTGGCAATAAAATTTGTTTTTGCTACATCAAGTTCTTTGAACGAGGTAATATTTTTTATCACAAAAACTTTGCTTTTTGTTTCTTCCTGTTCAACTTCAATAATTTCTTTTATAAAATAATTTTCCCTGTTTTCAACAACTATTTTGAAGGGCATGGAATTATCTTTGTCAATTAAAAAGCCAAGCAGATCATTCTTACTTTTTAGATCATCAACATTCTTTCCCACAATTTCCCCGCTTTTCAAATCCAGTAATTGCAATGCCTGCTGATTGGCAAATAATACCGTGTTATTTTTATCTATCCCAATGCTGGCATCTTTAAGGCTATTAATAACAGCTTCAGCCCGGCTTTTTTCAAAAATTAGCTTATTTAAGTTGCTGCTTTCAAAATACTCGAGCCGCTCCCCCATGTCATTGAATGCGTTGGCCAGTTTTCCGAATTCATCTTTATTATCGATATGAATTCGGTGGGCATAATTTTTATTCGCAATTGCGTTTATGCCTTCCGTTAGCTTTTTAATCGGGTTGGTTACTACAGAAGGAAAATTAATAATGAAAGTAAATGCGATCAGGAAAATCAAGCTACCCAATGCAATAATTATTGTTAGTGCATCATTTGCAGTCTTCTCAGCAGTATCGCTTTTTCTTTGAATAGCCTGCATATTTAAAGACAGGATAGATTGAATTTGATCCTGCATTTGTTTTATGTTTTGCTGCGTGGTGTCACCGGCTTTTAATTTGTCAAAGTATATTCTTAAATTATGAGTTGCGTCGTCTTCACCGGGCTCGGTAATGTTGTCTTCCTGTTTTTGCAAAGCATCGTCAAATTTTTTTAAGAATAAAGAGTACTCTTGTTTTGAATTGTTAAGTTGTTGCTGAATTGTATGGCAGTATAGCAAGCTTTTATAATTATCCCGCAAAACATTTTTTGTGTCTTTTTTTAATTCTGCCATATAGTAAATGCCTGCGCCCCCTGTTATTAATAATAGCAGGAAAAGAAAAAAAGTACCAAGCCATATTTTCTTTTTTACACTTAACGCCATCAGGAAAGAATAACAAGATCAATATTATTTTTTGAAAGCATTTTCAGTAATTGGTTGAAGACCCCTGTTTTTAAAATAATTTGAAAAAGATTTAAATGCGGCTTACCTAAGCAAATGGTTGTAATTCCCTTCTTATTTACTGTATCCATTATTGCAGAAGCAATATTTTCTGATTTCAGCTGAATTACTTCTGCACCCAATTCGGTAGCATTCTTAAAGTTATTGATTAAATGTCTTTGGGCCGCTAACGGAATTTTATCCGCTGCTTCTTTAGGCGATTGAACGTACAGAACATACCACTTACTATTGTAGTACGAAGCAAGCCTTGCTGCTTTGCGAATGATTCGCTGAGCTATTTCATGATTGGACGAAACACAAGCCAGCAAATGCTCGTGGCGAAATGGTTTTTGTTTTGCCGTAATCTGGTAATCCACTTTTCTTTCTACCTGGCCGGCTACTTCCTTTAATGCAAGTTCTCTTAACCGCAATATTTTCTCCGGCTGAAAAAAATTCGCCAACGCCTGTTGAACTTTTGTATGATCATAAATTTTCCCTTCCTTTAATCGCGTTATAAGTTCATCAGCGGTAAGATCGATGTTCACTACTTCGTCTGCTATTTGCAAAATTTTATCAGGTACTCTTTCGCTAACTTTTATTCCTGTTATTTCTTTTACATCTTCATTAATACTTTCAATATGCTGAATATTTATTGCAGAAATTACATTGATTCCTGCATCTAAAATATCCATTACATCCTGCCATCGTTTTTCATTTTTGCTTCCGGGAATATTAGTGTGAGCCAACTCATCTATTATTACCACATCTGGCTGTAGCAAAATTGTTGCTGCCACATCAAGTTCTTCAAGTCTTTTGCCTTTGTAAAAAACATCTCTTCTTGGAATCAGCGGCAAACCTTCAATTAACGCCTGCGTTTCTTTTCTGCCATGCGTTTCAATATAAC
>JBEPVC010000327.1:0-2778 GCA_041691235.1 Chitinophagaceae bacterium | reverse complement strand
TTCATGATAACGATAAGTTGTATTTTATATCATTTGCAACAGTACATTGGATAGATGTTTTTGTAAGAGAAGGCAGGCATGTTTTGTAACAAAAGAAGAAGATTGGAAGTAAAGAAGTAGACGGGACTTTTGTGGCATGAAAGGTTAGTTACTTTGAGTTATAGTTAGAATGCAGTAGCACAAGTAGCGGGCAAAGGGCTGCGCCTCATACTTGCGCCATGTGGAGGGGGGCTTATTGAAATTGAATTTTTGTTTTAATGCTTAAGTTTATAAGTCCTTAGTTACAAACTAAGGACAGCGCATTTCATAACCTTGAAGTTTACTAAGGATAGCGGGGGGAGAGTAAGGAAGGTGAAGGAACAACGTTTATTATAACTATACCAATCACTAATTAAAATATGTAAATGAAGTTTTTTAAATCCACCATCTTTTTTCTTTTGTTAGTCCAATTATGCTATGCACAGGATACCACCATAGCGCTCAACAAAGGCATGATAGATAAACCTACCGATGCAATTTATTTTGGTTGGTTTGATGGATGGCTTTTTAAACAGGGAAATGGTAAAGGCTTTGAGAAAATAAATATTGATACAACAGGCTGGAAAAAATTAAAGCCAGTTGAACTTTCTAAGCAATACGCAGACAAGAACGGACGCATAGAAGGCTGGTTCCGTGTAAAAATACAATTAGACAGTTCTTTGCTTAATCTGCAAACAGGTTTTGATTTTAGTTCTTATGCGGCAACAGAACTTTTTATAGATGGAAAAAAGATTGCTGCAAAGGGCAATATGGGTGATAATGGTAAACCCTTCAGCGAATACAATGGAGGCTTAGACCCGGTCATCGTTAATCTTCCGTCATCGTCTCCGCATCTGCTTGCTATCCATTTTGTAACTTATTTGTCGCCCATAAATGAATTGAAAATCTGGGGTGGCAACATTATCTTTCTTACCGGACCAAACTATTCTAATTTCCGTGCAGAGCTAACTAAAAATTACATTAGCGTTTACTATTTTTTATTGTCTGCCTGTGCGCTTCTTTCCATACTTTTCTGGATGTTGTTTCTTCAAAATAAACAGGAAAGAAACCTGGTTTGGATTGCCATATTTACTTCCGCTCTTACACTTGGTGTCTATTTTTTAATTGCCGGATTTGACACGGGAGTTCCTTATACAAAATTTTTTATTTTTTATGAACTGCAAAATTTATTAGTATGGGTAACGTCGGTTATATTGTTACCGCTTCTTTTAATCAAAGTTTTTAACAGGAAAATTAGTAAGGCGTTGCTATGGATTCTTATACTTCTCGTGCTTTTGAATTATATTGGCTCTCTTATTCCGCAATGGAGTATAGAAAGTGCCGGTAACATTGCAAGAATAATTACGATTGTCTTAGTCTTAGGCATTTGTATTTATTATTTAATCACTTCGTGGAAGAATCTTAAAGGTGCTCAATGGGCAATTGTATTCGGCTTGATTTTTTTTATAACT
Source organism: Chitinophagaceae bacterium (assembly GCA_041691235.1). Taxonomy (GTDB): domain Bacteria; phylum Bacteroidota; class Bacteroidia; order Chitinophagales; family Chitinophagaceae; genus Ginsengibacter. Next base: position 1,288 of record JBEPVC010000327.1, on the reverse strand, counting down.
GCCTTTATTATCCAGAACATTATTCAGGCTGCTTTTACAAACCTGGCATCTTCCGCAATCTTTTTTGTTGTATCAATTTCACTTGTTGTGCTTTCTATTCCTTTTTCTTTATTGGTGTATGTTTCTATGCGATTTAAAGAAATTATACGGGAAGTGCAGGTGAATGCAAATAAAGTAATTGAGCTTTCCGAAGAGAAAAAAATACAAGCAGAAAACCAGCAAAAAATATTACAGGAAGAAGTAAACAAACAAACTGCAGAGCTGCGTGATACGTTGAACAATTTAAAATCAACACAACAGCAACTCATCCAGTCAGAAAAAATGGCAAGTCTTGGAGAGCTTACTGCTGGCATTGCACACGAAATTCAAAACCCATTAAACTTCGTAAACAATTTTAGTGAAGTGAATAAGGAAATGATTGCTGAAATGAAAGAAGAAATTAATAAAGGCAATTATAATGAAGTAAAAATTATTGCTGATGATATTGAAGCGAATGAAGAAAAAATAAATCATCACGGCAAACGTGCAGATGCTATTGTAAAGGGCATGTTGCAGCACTCAAGACAAACATCAGGCATAAAAGAACTCACAGACATTAATGCTTTGTGTGATGAATATTTACGATTAAGTTTTCATGGTCTACGTGCAAAAGACAAAAGCTTTAATGCAGATTTTACAACTGATTTTGATGAAAGCATTGGTAAAATAAATATCGTTCCGCAGGACATTGGAAGAGTGTTATTAAATCTTTTCAACAATGCATTTTATGCAGTAAGAAGCCCCCAACCCCTAAAGGGGAGTGAATACAAACCGCTTGTTACAGTAACTACAAAGAAATTTAAGGCATCTGCAATTAGTAAAGATAATAGTTCCCCTTTAGGGGCGGAGGGGCTTCTTATTATTGTAAGCGACAACGGCAATGGCATTCCACAAAACATCATTGATAAAATCTTCCAGCCATTCTTTACCACAAAACCAACAGGACAAGGTACAGGATTGGGTTTGAGCTTAGCTTATGATATCATCACCAAAGAACATAACGGAACTATAAAAGTTGAGAGCAAAGAAGGAAAAGGCAGCAGCCTTATTATTCAATTACCTGTTTATATAATGCAATAATTTTTTTGTAACCCCCCTTCTTAGTCCAAGTATAATGGTTGCTGTTAGCGCAAGTTTGTAGCAATGGTTTTGTGAGTTGGCAATACTTGTGCTATTACTAAAAGAGATTTGTGGAATAAAAGGGTTGGTGAATTAAGTTAGAGTTAGCACTACATGGCACAAGTACGCC
>JBEPVC010000326.1:0-2783 GCA_041691235.1 Chitinophagaceae bacterium | reverse complement strand
TGCCTAATAAAAGTTGATTAAATTCCAGTGTTGACATGATTGCTAATTGACTAATTATTTGCCGGTTGAAGCAATAAAAAGCTAACAAAGCAGGTGCCAAAAGTTTTTTCTAAACCCGGGTAAAAAGCAGGTTTTAAGGAATACACGCCTATAGTCAAATGCGAAAAGTTAGAAAACAAGAGAAGTTTTACATGCGGAACTACTATTTGATGGTAGCCTTAATAGCATTCAGATAAGCGTTTATTACTATTTGTTTATCGTATTCTTTGATGATCTTTTGTCTCGCTCTTTTCCCCATCGCATTTCGGTCATCCGGACTTAACAGTATCATTTTTTCCATTTTTTCCGCAAGATCCTTTTCATCCTGCACCCGGCATAGAAAACCAGTAATTGTGTCCTCTACTATTTCTTTGCAGCCTGTAGTGTCTGAAGCAATCACGGGCTTTTCCATGCTGGCGGCTTCAAGCAGCGTGTTGGAAGTTCCTTCACGATAAGAAGGTAAAACAATACAATCGGCTTCAGCAATGTATTTTCTTACATCTTTTTTTTCGCCCAAATAATCTATAACACCTTCTTCGATCCAGCTTTGCAATTGCGATTGAGTAATAGTATTTCTTTTTAAATTCTGTGTCCAGAAAGGTCCCATTACATTAAAAACAAAATGCGGATATTTTTTTTTGATGCTCCTCGATGCATTTATATATTCAAAAATCCCTTTGTCTTTTATAAGTCTGCCAATAAATAGAAAAGTAAAAACATTGGGGTCTCTTTCTTTTAAATAGATCGGTTTAAATTTATTGTAGTCAATTCCGGAACCGGGAATTCTTTCCGCAACAGAGCTCTGCACAAATTTTCTTTCAAGAAAAAGATTCATGTCATCATAATTTTGAAAGAACACCTTTTTGGTTTTGCTTAATGCATTTTTATACATCCGTCTTGCCGTACGATAAACAATGCTTTTGCTTATAAACAAAGGGCCTACACCCGTAATGTTAGTTATGGTAGGAATTTTCAAATCTCTTGTAATAAGGTTGCCCCATATTGCAGGCCTGATGCTGAATGTAAGGCAAACGTCAGGCCTTATTTTTTTAAGTGATTTCCTCAGGTTATAAATATACCTGGAAACTTTAACCGGGTTTAGATTACCCGAGCCCACGTTAACGACTTTAAGCCCCATTTTTTCAACCTGTGATACAAACTTGTTAGTGTGAGTAAGAATATACACCTCGCAACCTTCCTGAACAAGGCGCAGCATAAGCGCTTCTCTCATAGTGTAAGTAGAAATAAGGCCATTTTCTATAACTGCAATTTTTTTCCCCTTTAAATCATTACCTGTCATTATAAACTTTTTTGTGCCATATCTCCATTGACAATAATGTCCATAAAATTTTTGCTCTTTTTTCCGGAGCTACATTAATTTTTTTTGAAAGCAAATTTTGTACAAAACTTTTATCTACAAATATTTTAAAAAAGCAATCAGAAGAAGTAAGGTAATCAAAAATGATTTCTTTAAGTTCATTATCTACCCAGTTTTTTAAAGGAATTTCGAAACCCCGCTTTGGTTGTCCCACCAAGGTTTCAGGAAGATATTTTGCAGCGAGCATCCTCAGCATATATTTGGTTGTTCTTCCCTTTATTTTAAATGAATCATTTATTGATGGAATATATTCCAATAACTCTTTTGACAAAAAAGCGCTTCTTCCTTCGAGAGAATTTGCCATGGTAGCAATATCCATTTTCACAAGAAGGTCGTCAAAGAGGTTCGTATCAAAATCCAGATTCATAATTTTTTTTAAACCTGATAAAGAAGAATTTGCTATTTTATTAAAATCATCCTTAACAACTTCCAGGTAATCGAAACCCGGATTAATGATAAATTGCTCATAATCTTCAAATATATCAACACCTGCGGAAAGATAAATTTCCAGATTTGATTTAGAAGATAAAGATGCAAGCCGGTATAAATAATTATACAAAGATTTTTTATTACGAGCTGCAGGCAAAGCATTTTTAAAAAATGAAGCCCCTTTTTTCACCAGGTAATTTTTTTTGAAAAAATCGTAATGTGCAAAGGGAACATAACGACGGTAACCGCCAAACAGTTCATCAGCGCCATCTCCGTTGAGTATAACTGTCACAAACTTTTTTGCTTCCCTGCTTACATAATAACTGGGTATTGCGGAACTGTCAAAAAAAGGCTCGCCATAATTTGACAAGATTTTCTCCAGGTCATTTTTTAAATTTTCAAATGAAACTTTTATTTCTGTATGATGCGTATTATATTTTTCAGAAACCAGTTTCGCTAAGGGTGCTTCATCATATTCTCCCCGGAATGAAACGGTGAAGGTTTTAATTTTTTTGTTGTACTCACTTGCAATAGCCGTAACAATACCGCTATCAATGCCACCGCTTAAAAAACTGCCAACCTCCAGGTCACTTGATTCTATTCTTCTCTTCACCGCTTTGTGAAGATACTCGTCAGTTTTTTTAAGACTTTCTTCAAGTGAATCATCATTTTGTTTTTTGTAAAAATCATTGATGTTCCACCACCTGGTTTTTTCAATAGAAAGTGTATCGCAATTAATAACCAGGAACGTTCCTGCGGTTAATTCTGTAATATTTTTGTAAGGAGTCAATTGCCTGTAAAAACTTCCAAGCCGCAAATAATGGTAAAAATTATTGATTTCAATTTCGGGCGAAATCATTTTCTTAAGGCAATTTAGTTCACTTGCAAATGCAATTTTTTTATCATCATGATAATAGTATAATGGCTTTTTGCCGGC
>JBEPVC010000325.1:0-2794 GCA_041691235.1 Chitinophagaceae bacterium | reverse complement strand
GCATCCATTACGCCATTCTCCGATTTATTGGTTAGCCATTTATAAATTGGTGCGATATCATCTCCCTTTACAGAAACTTTTGCCGCCATTGGAAAAGTAACCCCATAATTTTTTGTGCAAAATGCTTTTATTTCATCATTGGAGCCTGGCTCCTGGGCTCCAAAATTGTTTGCGGGAAAACCTACAATCACAAGTTTATCGCTGTATTTATTGTACAGCTTTTCAAGATATTCATATTGAGGAGTGAACCCACATTTTGATGCAGTATTTACAACCAATATTTTCTTTCCTTTAAATTGTGAGAAGTCAATGGTTCCCCCTGCAAGTCCATCAACTTTAAAGTCATAAATTGATTTTGGACTTATGGAAGAAGGAATAATAAAAGAAAATATGATGAGAGTAATACAGGCAAAATATATTTTTTTCATGGTCTTTTTTGTAAAGGTAAGCATTCGCAAAACCCGATTTGCAACTATTCTGTAAAACTATTTATCTTTCATAGCAGCCAATATCGGGAGTATTTATTCTTTGTTTATCATCAAGATCAAATGAATTAATTGTTAAAATATTACCATTGTCAACTGCAGGAGAGGTGAGCTGTAAATGAAAATCAAAATAATTCCTTGATACATTAATGCTGTCAAATAAAGGATCCATATTTTTTAAAGGCGAAAAAAAAGTACCTGCGTTAGGATCAGCCTTGGCTTTATAAAGAACATGATCAAAGAGGACGGATAAATCAGAACGCTTTGTTTCAACAACTATCTCATTGTCTACATTTCCATTATCTCCCCAAAAAATACAATTTTGAAATAACGCTTTAAGTTGATTAGTTGACGCATTTCCATTTTCTATAGCATAATCAAATGCCTGCAAAACCGGGGTTTTATGCGTTATAAAAAGATTTCCATATGAGGCAACGGTGCAATGAATAAAATTGTAATCTCCTCCAAGTCCCAATAGTATATTGCTTCCGCAATTGCTGATAAGACAATTGTCTGCGGTGATATTAGTATGAATACCAAGAATGCCCGCATCATAAATATTATCAATAATGCATCGCGATAATATCACCTTGGGATTAGGTGTTGCAGATAATTCCTGTGCAATAACTCCCTGGTAAGCATTTTTAATTACAGCGTGTGTCAGTACATTGTTCTTGCTGCTCTCACGAAAAAAAATCCCGGGCCAGCTTGCAGGTAAATCGCGATAATCGGGGTCTAGCCGATCTCCGTTAAAAGTAACGCTGTCTTGCTTTGTGCCGTTTACAATAAGAGTTCCGTCAACTAAAAAAGGTGCGTCTGCATGCAGATAGACTCTGGTGCCAGGTTCAATGGTAAGTGTTGCATCGGTATCGATATCTATTCCACCAAGTATTACATAAGGCAAAGTATTATTCCAGTTATTATTTCCTGTAAGCTTTATATTTTTCAGGAAGATTGCATTTTGTCCGTAGGCTTGCAGCTGCACATATTTCTGATTGCCATTATAATCTATTAAAATACTATCCCGAACAATAAAAGGAAGATTTGCTGCAGTAGGATTTATACTAACATGTACGAAAACATAAATGCTGTCGTTGGCATTTATTTCTACATCATTAACTTCATTTGCTGCAGTGCCATCAACATTTATTTTAAAAGCAGAAGAAATACCACCAGACAATTTTACGCTTGATAATTTTAATTTTTGATTGTTATCGTTAAATATTTTGAATGATTGAGTTATTGAACCTGTTGAAGTAAAAACGGTATCATAAAATAATGTATCTGTGCTGGTATTTAATTTTGCATCCCGGCTTGTGATGAAAGATTCTTTTTTACAGGAAAAAATTATTGCTGATAACAGGAAGAAATAAAATAAAAATTTCAGGGCACTCATTTCCCAAAAATATATTTAATTGTGCAATTGTTTTTATTAATGCATTATTTAGTTGCTGTTGCTAACGTTGCAATACTTAGCCGAACATCTTTAATCTTTAGAATTTCAGAACCACAAGCTTCTAAGGTAGCGCCTGTTGTAATTACATCATCCACCAATAAAATATTTTTTCCTTGTAAACTTTCGGGGCGAAGAACAGAAAAACTTTTCTCAACATTTTCCCAGCGCTCAATTCTTCCTTTTTTTGTTTGCGTATCAGTATGAATTTTGCGAATAACATTTTTCGTTATCATAGGAATATTCATGATTTCCTGTATGCCTTCGCATAATATCGCAGATTGGTTATATCCTCTTTTATACTCTTTCTGAAAAAACAACGGCAAAGGTATAAGCACATCTAAATTCCTGAACCGGTTACTGTTCAATAAACTTTTTCCAAGAATGTTTCCAAGATACAATCCAACCTTGCGGTTGCCACGATATTTAAACTCATGAATTAAATTTTGGATTATGGATGCTTTGGTGAAGTAAAATTCACTCATTCCTGCTGTTATAGCAATTCTTCCCCAAAAAATTTTTTCGACAGGATTATTTGCGTGAAGCGCAAATTCAGTATGTGGTAAATTATTGATGCACTCAATGCATAAAAAGTTTTCACTGTTTAAAATATCGCTTCCGCAACCGATACAATTATGCGGATAAAAAAAATGCATTAACGGTAATGATATTATAGATGCTGACTTCAAACTAAATTATCATTTAATTAAAACAAATATTGGTACAATTCTTCAACTTTACCAAGAGGCACCACCTCAATATTGAATTTATTTTTACCCAGCCCCTTCGTATTATACTTACTTACAATTATTTTTTCAAAGCCAAGTTTTTGTGCTTCAGCGATTCTCTGTTCAAT
>JBEPVC010000324.1:0-2806 GCA_041691235.1 Chitinophagaceae bacterium | reverse complement strand
GCACCGATAACTGTTCCATGCCAAGCATGGAAATGATGTCTTTTAATTCTTCATATTGAGCCAGTGTTTGCCGTAATTTTTGCGCAAGGTTATAATGCCTTTGTCCAATTATACCCGGCGTTGCCATCTTGGAATTCGATTGCAATAAATCAATTGAAGGATACAAACCCTCACTTGCTTTTTTTCTTGACAAAGCGATAGATGCAGAGAGATGCGAAAACGTATGCACCGCGGCAGGATCGGTTAAATCATCCGCAGGCACATAGACCGCTTGTATAGATGTGATGGCTCCGGTGTTTGTATAAGCGATGCGTTCTTCCAGTTCTGAAAGCTCCGTTCCCATCGTTGGCTGATAACCAAGCCGTGAAGGCATTTGCCCCATCAAGCCGGAGACTTCCATGCCAGCCTGTATAAAACGAAAAATATTATCTATCAGCAACAACACATCGCGATGCTCATCATCGCGAAAATACTCCGCCATTGTAAGCGCCGCATGACCCACACGAAAACGTGCTCCCGGCGGTTCATTCATTTGCCCGAAAACCATTACCATATCTTTTAGCAGATCGGCATCTTTCATGGCGTTGTACAATTCATTGCCTTCACGGCAACGTTCGCCAATTCCACAAAACATGCTCACGCCTTTGTTATGTCCGACCATGTTATGGATCATCTCAGTAAGCAAAACTGTTTTACCAACACCTGCTCCACCAAACAATCCTGCTTTACCGCCACGTTCTAATGGTACCAATACATCAATGGCTTTAATGCCTGTTACAAATACTTCAGATTTGGTAGAGCGGCTTGCCAATGATGGTGGCGACTGGTGCACATTGCGTTGCTGCATATGCTGCAAGGGTTCAAGATGGTCGATGGTGTTGCCAAATACATCGAACATGCGACCCAGAATTTCCTTACCGATTGGAACGGTAAGTTCTGTTCCATTTGTCTCCACCACCATGCCTCTTGCCAAACCTTGCGTAGGATTTAATGCAATGCCACGCACACTATGATCATCCAGTTGCGCCAATACTTCAATGGATATTTCTTTATTTTTTCCTGAGTGTAATAAAGTATAAACAGGAGGTAAATTATTTTCAAACCGTACATCTATAACACTGCCACGAACAGAAATAATTTTTCCATAATGAATTTGCAGTTTAGTATCATCGAGGTTGATGTCCATTTACATTTACTTACTTGCCTACTCGATTTTATTAGAGTTTATTAATACCTGACACAAGTTCATTACAGGAGATTTTATTTGACTAATTACAGTTATTGCAGAATATGATTTTCATCATACCGCAATATTCACATGCATGATCTTCTTATAATAAGAGGGTGGATCTCACTTCCTAATTTTAAGAAGATGATCTTTGTTATTGAATAATTGAAGACCGACTCATTTTAAAATGATTAGTCATAAGAAATAATAGTTCCTGTATTTGCCAGGCCGCTGGAACCTCTTACATCTTTTGAAGAATGAGCATTTACTGGATCAACTGCACTACGGCTCATGGAAGCGGCAAGCAAAGCAGATGATTTTTTCAATGGTTTTTTTTCTGCAACTTTTTTGTCAACTGCGGTTACACCAGATTTGATTTTATTGACACTGTTCTTTTGTAATACTTTTTTGTTTGCCATTTTTTTTTATTTTTAATTTGTATTGAATAATTATAATTATATAGGTTTAAGAAATTATTTGCTTTATCAAAAAAGTTTTTTTGCTATAATCTCCGGTGTTGCCTGATCAACCAGCCCATAATTGTGCAACACTAATTTTTCATTCTTATTTTTATATTTCATACAATTCAGAATATGAGTGATCAAAGCGATATGTGCTTCATCCTTGTTGTCAGCATTTACTACAAACCAAGGACCATGTTTGAAATTTGTTTTTAGGAGCATTTTATCACGTGCCTCTGAATAATCTTTCCAATGCTTTTGAGCTACCTCGTCAATAGGACTAATTTTCCATTTGCTTCAACGGGTTCTTTTTACGGTCATCAAATCTTCTTTGCTTTTCTTCTTTGCTGATGTCCAAGTAATATTTCAGGATGATAAAGCCTCCCTCAATCAGCCCGTTCTCGAATGATTCTACTTCTGTAAAAAATGATTTGTATTGTTTGTGGGTGCAAAAGCCCATTACCTTTTCAACGCCAAGCCGGCTGTACCAGCTTCTGTTACCTGCTGCATCTCTTCCCTCCTGTATTACCAGAAGTTTTAAATCGGAAGCTATCACTTCTTTTTGCAGCTTGACTAACTTTATATATATAGATCGTGCAATATTTTTTTATTTTTTCTTCTTCTTTTTTGCGTCGGAATTATTTGATGCTAATTGGGTTTCCATTATTTTTTGTTATTTACCATTTGTTTCCTTGTTTTCTACCATTGTTGATTTTATCAGTCTTCGTAACCGCTTTTAATAACTGTAGATATCATTTTAAATTGAACATTGGCGTTGAAGTGATGTTTGGCATGAGCTGGAATAACAATTCCTTCACCTAACTTCAACTTATATTTTTTATCATCAATCGTGAGTTCAGCAGCACCGTCAATGATTTGAATGTAATTGTCAAATGGCGACGTTTTCTCCGCTAATTTTACTGTTTTAATTGCCTCATAAATTTTAAATGCAATAAATTAATTTGGTGGAATAAGTGAAGATAATTTGAAATATACATCTTGACATCATTTAATAGGATATAAGGGTATTAATGTTTAATTTCTTGCTTTTATACAAGACTAAAAAAAATTGTGAAACTCTTAGTGAAACCCACACAAACAAAAAAATCCCGTAATA
>JBEPVC010000323.1:0-2859 GCA_041691235.1 Chitinophagaceae bacterium | reverse complement strand
TTTGATATTCATCTTAATCAGGGTGGCGAATTTGAAACTGATATTCCTCAATCGCATAATGCAGCTATTTTAATAGTGGAAGGAGGTATTGAGGTGAACGGGCAAAAAGCCGGTGAGCATAATTTTGTTTTGTTTAAAAACCAGGGAGAGAAAATTACCATTAGAGCAAAAGAAAAAAGTGTGCTGTTGCTGTTAAGTGGCGAGCCTATTAATGAGCCAATTGCTCAGTATGGCCCCTTCGTAATGAATACTCAGCAAGAGTTACAGGAAACATTCAAAGAATACCAGGAAGGAAAATTTGGCGTGCTTAATTAATTTATTGATGGAATATAAAATTATTAATAACGAAAAAATAATGCATTTTGAAATTCATGATGGCAATGATGTTGCTTTTCTTGAATACAGGTATTATAAGCATAATATTGTGTTTATGCATACTACAGTACCAAAAAGTATGGAAGGTAAAGGTGTTGCATCTGCGTTGGCTCTGTATGCATTTAATTTTGCAAAGGAAGTGAAAAAACCAGTCATGGTTTATTGCCCTTTTGTTGCTGCATATTTAAAACGTCATCCCGAACTGAAAGCGCAATTAGATAAAGAATATCAACAATAGCTTTAGGCAATTTAAATTTTCGGGCCTCCATTCAATATTTCTTCGTTTGCACCATCCTTATACTTTTCAAAATTTTTGATGAAGTAACTGGCAAGCGTATGCGCAGTTTTTACGTAGGCATCTTTATCTGCCCACGTGGCTTTTGCACTTAGCATTTCAGGAGGAACCCCGGGACATTCATCGGGTATCATCATTCCAAAAACAGAATGAGTGCGGTAATGTACATTGTCAAGTTTTCCTTCAAGGGCAGCCGTAATCATAGCACGGGTATATTCAAGCTTCATTCTGCTTCCAACACCATAGCCTCCTCCATTCCACCCGGTATTAACCATCCATATATTTACATTGTGCTCTTTCATTTTTTTACCAAGCATCTCTGCATATTTTGTTGGATGGAGTGGCAGAAACGGCGCTCCGAAGCAAGCGCTGAATGTAGGTTTTGGTTCTTTTACCCCTGCTTCAGTACCGGCAACTTTTGCAGTGTAGCCGCTTATGAAATGATACATCGCCTGGCCTGGCGTTAGCTTACTTATGGGCGGTAAAATACCGTATGCATCTGCAGTAAGAAAAAAAATGTTCTTAGGTGTTTTTCCAATGGAAGGTTCAAGTGCATTGCTTATAAAATTGATAGGATAACTTACTCTTGTATTCTCTGTAATTTTTTTACTTGAAAAATCTATTTTATTTGTACCATCAATAAATGTCACGTTTTCAACTATGGCTCCAAACTTAATTGCATTAAAAATGTCAGGTTCTTTTTCTTTGCTGAGGTCAATAGTTTTTGCATAGCAGCCACCTTCAAAATTAAATACAGAATCTCCATTCCATCCGTGTTCATCATCGCCTATCAATTTCCTGTTTGGGTCTGCGCTGAGAGTTGTTTTACCCGTTCCGCTTAATCCAAAAAATATTGCAGTATCATCGTCCTTTCCTACGTTAGCGGAGCAATGCATGCTTAATACACCTTTATCATGCGGCAAAATATAATTCAGTATACCAAAAATTCCTTTCTTCATCTCACCGGTATATTGGGTGCCACCGATAAGAATAATTTTTTTTGTAAAATGTACGAGAACAAAATTTTTCTGCCGAGTACCATCAGTTTTTGGATCTGCAAAAAAATGAGGAACCTGTATTAAATGCCAGTCAATTTTAATATTATTAAGTTCTTCTTCTTTTGGCCGTAAAAACATATTATACACAAAAAGATTGCAACATGGGTTTTCATTAATAACCCTAATGTTTAAACGATAATCAGGATGCGCACATGCATAGCAATCTCTTATCCATAATTTTTTATCGGCTAAAAAGTCTATCATTTTAGTATAAAGCCTGTCGAAATATTTTTCTTCAATAGGAATGTTGAACTCGTTCCAGTCTATTGTTGACGCTGTTAAATTATCTTTTATGGTAAATTTATCTTTCGGGCTTCTGCCAGTAAATTCACCGGTATCAATAACCAGGGCACCGGTATCGCTTAAAACGCCTTCACCTTTTTCAACTGCCTGCCTTACCAGTTCTTCCGGCGATAATTGATAATAAATATTTTCAGCGGAATTTAAGCCCAGGTTAAATAAAACATCTTTTGGAATAGCAAGCATCGTTGGAACAGACATAAAACCTTTACTGTTTGGTTAAGCGACAAAGTTAGCTAATCAAATTTTTGACAGCAGTCAAACTACTAACGTTTTGCCTTATTGTAATATTATGATTGCAACAAAATGTTTGCTTATCTCAAAGCGCATTTGCAAAGTGTTAGATAAAATAATAACACAAGTAAACATTTCTTAAAAAGAATTAAAAAATTTACTTTCTAATGTGTAAACTTTACATTCATTTGATTTGAGAAAAAAATAAAAATATTTTAATCATGTATATTGCAAGCTATAAAGAGTTACAATATGAAGTATCTTCCTCTCAATCCTGAAATTTTTATACAAAACAGGAAAAGGTTCATAAATAAGATGGAAAAAAATTCAATTGCCATCTTCAATAGTAACGATGAGCTGCCAAGCAATGGAGACGCGCTATATTCATTTAAACAAAACTCCGATCTTTTTTGGCTTACAGGTATTGAACAGGAAGACACGATGCTTATTTTATTTCCTGATAACCCCGACCCTAAGTATAGGGAAGTTTTGGTTTTAGTGCGGCCAAATGAACTAAAAGAGAAATGGGATGGACACAGACTTACAGCAGCAGAAGGAAAAGCGATTTCAGGGATAGGAACAATTGTGTGGCTCGAT
>JBEPVC010000322.1:0-2861 GCA_041691235.1 Chitinophagaceae bacterium | reverse complement strand
GGCTGCAGAAAATATTTTTTGCCACTGGTATCTTTTGTGTATGGATTGAAATGATAAATACCGATGCCCGCAAATATATAAGGCGTCCACCAGTGGTCGTTAAGATTAAGAAAACTATATTGTCCTGTAAGTTCCCAATCAGTAATTTTTGAGCTGAAATTGAGGTTGCGCTGCTGCATCACTGTTGTTCCTTTTTTATCATCAGCATGCAGTGATGCAAGGGTTAAATAACTTCTCATAGTTATATGCTCAGTGAGGTCGTACTGTACTCCAAGAGAGCCCATTAACTTTGCCTGCGACAGGGAGATAGCCTTTGCTTTCAAATCGCCTTGGTAACCAGAAAGCCCAATCCGCCCGGAGAAATGAAAATTCTGCGCTGATGTTATCACCGGCAAAAAACAAAAAGCAAAAAATAATTTTTTCATGGGAATAGAATCGCGTTATACTGCAATGGTTAACGCTTTTTGATGCTGTTTATTTCTTAGACAAAGGTTTCTAATCTTTAAATGCTGACTTCCGGAATTAAACTTCCTTCATGATTGATTACTTTTTTCCTCTTGGATATTTAAAGCTTCTGCTATATTGTTCTAAGGTTATTAAAGCAGAAATGCCAGGTGCGAACAACATCCAGTAATATAGGCATACAATGCCTTCGTACCAAACTTGAAACAGGTTGTCAATCTAACAGAAAAAAATTTGTTTATTCGCGGCAATACATACCTTGCTAAAAAAACTGACTTCATCTTTATGAAAGAACTTAGCATAGAAGACTTGAAAGTTGTTACGGAATTTAAGCATATACCTGATGAACAATTGCAATGGCTCATAAGCCAGGGCGAAACGCTGGATTTAGAACAAGGTGAGTTGTTATTTAATGTGGGTGAACCTGTAACTACATGCTATATTGTATTGGATGGCAAGATGAGAATTTGTGCGGTGCAATCCGGCAAGGAAAAAGAATTACGCATTCTCGATCCGGGGCAGGTAAGTGGTTATCTGCCTTATTCAAGAGCAACTATTACGCCTGCATTTTGTGAAGCATTGAAAAAAACATGGGTATTCAAATGCTCAAAAGATAAACTTAAAGAAGGCTTTGGCAATCATTATGAATTAATTGAAGCCATGGTGCACATGATGATAAGCCGCGTACGTGAATTCACATCCATACAACAACAAAATGAAAAAATGTTTGCCTTAGGAAAACTTTCTGCAGGGCTTGCACATGAATTGAATAATCCTGCGGCTGCTATATCACGTGCTGCTGCTTTATTACAAAACCAGGTGAGTCAATTACCACACTTATTTAAAGAAATCGCCAATTTAAATATTGGTTCGGAAAAAGTTGAAAAGATCGGCAATCTTATCATTCAAAAAATAAGTACACAACCTGCCCCTTTAACCATGATGCAAAAAGCAGAACGTGAAGATGAACTTACGGACTGGCTTAATGATAACGATCTTAAAACTATGGATCCTGAAGGTTTGGTAGAACGTGGTTTTACAACAGAGGAACTTGATGTATTTAAAGCCTGCTCAACACCCCAACATCTGCCCGTATTACTTGAATGGGTAAGCAATTATTTAGTTACCAATAAAATGGCGGATGATATACGCACTTCTTCGGAACGCATATCTGATCTTGTTGGCGCTGTTAAGAATTTTACTTTTATGGATAAAGATTCAAACAGGCAAATGGTAGATATTCATGTCGGCATCCGCAACACCTTAACTATGCTGAACTATAAATTAAGAAAAGCAAATATTAATGTGATTGAACATTATGATAATTCACTTCCGAAAATAAGAGCGTTTCCGGGTGAGCTGAACCAGGTTTGGACAAACATTATTGATAACGCTATTGATGCTATGGAAGTAAACAGCAAAGGCAATCTTGAAATAACTTCCGGGCACGATGCACGATTTGTGAAAATATCTATTAAAGATGATGGCCCCGGCATTCCAAAAGATATTCAGCAAAATATCTTTGCTCCTTTTTTTACAACAAAAGAAATGGGTAAGGGCTCGGGCTTGGGTCTTGATGTTGTTAGCCGTATAATGATACAACACAATGGTGCTGTGAAAGTAAATTCAGAACCGGGCAAAACAGAATTTGAAATTTGTCTTCCTATTTAATGAGGATAAAATGAAATTACTATGGATCAATCAATCATATTTGTAATTGATGATGATGTGCAGGTGCTTCGAGCCATCACAAGAGATTTAAAAAATAAATACCGACAGGATTATCGTGTACTCAGCACATCATCTGCAAAAGAAGCGTTGGATAGTTTGCTTCAATTAAAGAACAAAGGAGAATCTGTTGCCATGTTCATATCAGACCAGCGAATGCCTGAAATGGAAGGCGTTGATTTTTTATCGCAGGCAATGGAGTTTTATGATGATGCAAAGAAAGTTTTGCTTACTGCTTATTCCGATACGGATGCAGCGATAAAAGCAATTAATAAAGTAAGGCTTGATTATTATTTAAGTAAACCGTGGGATCCTCCTGAAGAAAAATTATATCCTGTTATCAACGATCTGTTAGATGACTGGCAAAATAATTTTCATCCTGATTTCAAAGGCATCAAATTAGTGGGTTATCAATTTTCGCCAAAGAGCCACGAGATAAAAGAATTTTTATCAGGCAATTTAATTCCCTATCAATGGATAGATGCTAACAGCGAAGATGGTGAACAATTATTGCAATTGAATAATGTAGAAACAAAAGATTTACCGGTAATATTTTTTGAAGATGGAACAAAGTTATTAAGCCCGCATATTATTGATGTAGCAAAACGCATCGGCTTAAATCCTGAAGTAAAAAATGAAATTTATGATGTGGTTATAATTGGTGCAGGACC
>JBEPVC010000321.1:0-2874 GCA_041691235.1 Chitinophagaceae bacterium | reverse complement strand
ACAATTATTTTGCAAGAAAAAATTATTTCTATCCTGATCTTCCGAAAGGATACCAGGTTTCGCAGCATACAACGCCAATTTGTAAAAATGGCTATGTATCTATCAACACCGGCGGTCAATCAAGAAATATTCTTTTAAACCGTATACACATTGAAGAAGACGCTGGCAAAAGTATCCATGACATTGATGAAAATTATACATGCATAGATCTGAACAGGGCCGGTATTCCCCTCCTTGAAATTGTTTCTGAGCCTGATATGCATAATTCGGAAGAAGCCTTTGCCTATGTTACAGAAATAAGAAAAATTGTTCGTTATCTGCAAATATGCGACGGTAATATGGAAGAGGGAAGTATGCGATGCGATGCTAATGTATCTATAAGATTGAAGGGAGAAAAAACTTTAGGAACTAAAGTCGAAGTTAAAAATCTTAACTCGATAAGAAATGTAAAAAAAGCGATAGATTTTGAAATAAAGAGGCTCATTGATTTGGCTGAAAGCGGGCAAAAAATAATTCAGCAAACAAGAAGTTTTGATGCACCCTCAGGAACCACTTTTTCTTTGAGGGATAAGGAGGAAGCAAATGATTATCGCTATTTTGCCGAACCGGATCTTACTCCATTTTTTATCACAGAAGAAAAAATTGCATCAATAAAAAATGATTTGCCTGATTTACCGGCATCATTGGAAAATAAATTTACCAGCGAGTACTCTTTACCGTTAGCAGATGTAAAAGTTCTTTGCGATGACAGGGAAACAGCAACCTTCTTTGAAGATGTCATCAATTACACTACCAATTATAAAGCCGCAGCCAACTGGATTCTTGGGCCAATAAAATCATTTTTAAATGAAAGTAACACGCTCATAGAAAACCTTCCAGTCAGCGCTAAAACAATTGCATCGCTCATTGAGATAACTGATAAAGGCATAGTGAGTTTTGGAATTGCCTCATCCAGAATTTTTCCCGTCCTCATAAAATCACCTGAGAAGGATCCCGTTGAAATAGCTGAAGAACTAAATATATTGCAGGAAAAAGATAATGATTCGCTTAATACCTGGATTGATGAGGTTCTCTCTAAAATGCCGGATAAAGTTTCAGAATATAAAAAGGGAAAGAAAAGTCTTGTAGGGCTTTTTGCAGGTGAAGTAAAAAAATTAAGTAAAGGAAAGGCAGACATGCAAGCCGTCAATCAAATACTCAATCAAAAATTAAATCAATAATTAAAGTTCTATGAACAAAGTATTCATTATTTTAAGCATTTTCTTTTTGGCATCGTGCGCCGGTCCTCAAAAGAAGGGGTCATTTACTGTAAAAGGCGAATTAAAAAATGCCGTAGATCAGAAAGTGTTTCTTGAGCAAATTTCTTTCAATGATCAACCCCCGCAGGTTCTTGATACAGCAGAAATAAAAAAGGGAAATTTTGAAGTGAAAGCGATTGCTCCGGAAGAAGGTCTTTATCGGCTCAGATTTGAAAAAAATGCCGGCTATCTATTTATAAACGATAAATCTACCATCACATTCAATGCAGATGTAAACGATTCAACCCTTCAATCAACAAGGTTTAATACTCCTGCAAATTCATCGCTTACGAAATTCATAATTTCTCTCGACTCCATACATACAGTTCTTATAGGCGAAGACAGGAATATTAAGGAAGTTCAACAGCAGCACAACGATAGCTTAACTAAAATTGCTCAAAATGAATTTAATGTTTCTGATTCCCGCTATAAAAATTTTCTTGCGCAATATATTGACACCACAGAAAGTCCTGTTGTTGCACTATTTGCATTAAGCTATTCTGATGAGTTAGGCATGGATACCGTAAAAAAGATAATTGCAGATTTAAATAAAAAATTTCCAAAAAACAGTGCACTGACAGAGATGACCAAACAATTTGAACAATTCAATGCGCAAGCACAAACCCAATCTCAGTCGCAATCCGGCCAGGTTACTGAAGGACAACCCGCGCCCGATTTTACCTTGCCGGATGTAAATGGTAAACCATTTTCATTAAGTTCTTTAAAAGGAAAATATGTGCTGGTTGATTTTTGGGCAAGCTGGTGCGGACCATGCAGAGCAGAAAATCCTAACGTGCTAGCAACTTATAACCAGTTTAAGGATAAAAATTTTACTGTGTTAGGGGTATCTCTTGATAAAGATAAGCAGGCGTGGCTGGAGGCTATCAAAGAAGATGGGCTGGTTTGGAAACAACTAAGTGATCTAAAATTTTGGAACAATGCGGCGGCAGCGCTTTATAACGTAGATGCTATCCCGTACAATGTGTTAATTGATCCCCAGGGTAAAGTAATCGGAACATCGCTGCGTGGCGGTGATTTGCAAAATAAATTAAGCGAAGTCTTAAAATAATTTTGATACTAAAACGGCTCTTAAATAATTCCGAGGGCTTTACTAAATGTGGTGCAAAAGAAAGGCAGTGCAACCCAAAAATATTCTCTTACAAATACAAGCATTAAAATCAAAAATATTGTAGAAAGAAAAAGCAGGATCCAGTATTTGCCAGTAGTTTGGGTTTCACTCATTAGATAAAATTTATACAAATATAAAAGGTAAAAGATTGTTTATTCAAATTCTGCCAAAAAAAATTGAATTTGAACCCGAGTAGTTGGGCAATTCTTTAGTAGTAAATTTTTTAGTCAAATTTATAATAGATAATCAGTAAGTTAGAAGGGTGTAGTAAAAAAACTTTTGCAAATCACCACGAATTCTCTTTGTTTCCCCATACCTTTGCACTCCTTTAAAAAATGCCGGGATAGCGGCAATAATTTAACCGGTTCATTATTAAGTAACGAACCAAATAAAAAATAAAATGAGCAAATTACATTTCACCACTAAACATGCGAACGAGGCTACCGT
>JBEPVC010000320.1:0-2881 GCA_041691235.1 Chitinophagaceae bacterium | reverse complement strand
ACTCCTGAAAAAACATGAAAGCCACCATCAACACAAATTACTTCTCCGCTAACAAAAGTCGAGGCATCGCTGAGCAACCATATTAGTACACCGGCTAACTCATCAGCATTTCCGAAACGCTTGAAGGGTGTATTTCTTATTACAGCTTCGCCGCGTGTTGTAAAACTTCCATCTTCATTTGTAAGCAGTCTCTTGTTTTGATGTGTAATAAAAAAACCTGGTGCAATTGCGTTTACCCTTATCGTACTGCCGTAACGGTTAGCCGTTTCAACACACATCCATTTTGTATAATTATCAATGGCCGCTTTTGCCATGGAGTAGCCCAAAACCCTTGTGACAGCTGATTGCGCCGTCATTGATGAAATATTTACAATGCTCGCATTACCCGATTCTTTTAAAGCTTTTCCAAAGACTGATACAGGCAAAATAGTTCCGAACAGGTTTAAATCAAATGCTTTTTTTAATCCATCAATATCAATATCAAAAATATCACTGCCGGGTGCAATCACAGCTTCGGGTACATTTCCTCCTGCTCCATTTACAAGGCCATCAATGCGGCCCCATTTTTTTAATATTGTTTCATTTGCCCGTAAAAGATCTTCTTTTGAAAGAACATCGGCTTTTATAAAAATCGCTTGATTTCCTTTTCTAATTATTGCATCAGCTCTTTCGTTCCCAATCAATTCATTGCGGCCAATTAAAACCACTTTTCCATCCGCTTCAGCAACGGCGTTTACAAATGCTTCACCTAAAATGCCTGTAGCGCCGGTAATTACAATAACTTTATTAGCGAGATTAAATAGTTGGTTTGATTGTGACATTCGGTTTTATTTTGAATTAACTTATTTACTTCATTAATAATTTAATCATACAATTCAATTTTGGTTTGAAGAAATAAATGTAGCCATAAAAAAAATTGTTGCATGAAATTTTAATAAAACAATTGTAAGAAGATTAAAATAATATTGCACCTATTAAGTAAAAATATTTTGCAACTTAGTTGTACGGAATAAGAAAATGTATAAATTATTATTGTTGTCCAATTAAATTTTATCATATTGGGCTAAAGCCCTTATTTAGTGTGGCTTTCATAGCCCCGACCTTAAGGTCGGGGTAATAAATTCAAAACCCAATACCCGTGGGCTTTAGCCCAAGTTAGTTGGACAACAATAATAAATTATCATGATCATAAAAATAAAGTTAGCAAATGAGTAAGGTGCTTTGCTTTGGGGAGTTGTTGTTAAGGCTTTCACCGGATACTGAAGGTGAATGGCTGGCTGATAATGCTCTGCCTGTTTTTATTGGCGGCGCAGAATTGAACGTGGCAACGGCTTTGGCGAAATGGGAGATTCCGGTGAAGTATTGCACTGCACTGCCGGATAATTTTTTGAGTAAACAAATTCTGAGTATTCTTTCAGAAAAAAAAATTGATATTTCACCTGTTATTTTAAATGGTGATAAAATTGGAATCTATTATTTGCCACATGGCGCTGACATAAAAAGTAAAGGCGTTATTTACGACAGGGCAAATTCTTCTTTTTCGCAATTGCACAAAGGTGTGATTGATTGGGATAGCGTTTTAGATGATGTAACATGGTTTCATTTCAGCGCAATATGCCCCGCGATAAATCAACAAATTGCCGGTGTGTGCGAAGAAGCTTTAAAAGCCTGCCTGGAAAAAAACATTTATGTTTCTGTTGATTTAAATTACCGGTCAAAACTTTGGCAATACGGTATGCAACCAAATGACGTGATGCCGCAATTAGTTGAGTATTGCGACCTGGTAATGGGAAATGTATGGGCTGCTGAGACAATGCTAAATATTCCCGTGCATTCAAAGATTAAACACATTGATACAAAAGAAATTTATTTGAAACAGGCTACAGAAACTTCTCAAAGCATTATGAAACAATTTTCGAAGTGCAAGGCTGTAGCTAATACATTTCGTTTTGATCACAATGACATTTGCTATTACGGTACTTTATTTTCAGAAGATCAATTGTATGTTTCTCAAGCGTACAAAACCAAAGCGGCAATTGATAAAGTGGGCAGCGGCGATTGTTTTATGGCTGGCCTGGTATATGGAATGTCTAAACAATTGCCATCACAGGATGTAATTGATTTAGCAGCTTCAGCTGCGTTTCAAAAATTATTTATAAAAAGCGATAGCATTGATAAAACGTTAGAAGAGATAAAAACATTCACAGCAAAATCATGAGTAAAAAAGAAAACATACAACAACTTATTTGTGAGCAAAAATTATTGCCTTTATTCTATCATGATAGTGAGGAAGTAAGTATAGAGGTATTAAAAACATTGCATAGCGCAGGAATAAAAGGAGTAGAATACACCAATCGCGGCTCTAGCGCGTTGGATAATTTTATTTCGCTCAGAAAATTAATAGATAATAAAATGCCGGGAATGAAATTAGGCGCCGGAACTATTAAATCAGTTACTGATGCAGAGCAATTCATTGCCGCCGGGGCGGACTTTATTATTTGCCCTGTTATAAATCCTGTCGTGGCAAAGACGGTTCACAAAGCGGGACTGCTTTGGATTCCGGGATGTATGACAGCAACGGAAATTTATACAGCAGAGACTAACGGTGCAACAATAGTAAAAATATTTCCGGGCAGTTTATTAGGCCCATCTTATATTTCCGCCATAAAAGAATTGTTTCCCGGCATTTTATTTATGCCAACAGGCGGAGTAGAATTGAATAAAGAAAATTTACAGGCATGGTTCAGAGCAGGCGTTTGTGCAGTGGGCATGGGAAGCAAGCTTATCAGCAAACCTTATCTTGATAAAAAGGAATACGCTAAAATCGGATCACTAACAAAAGAAGCATTACAAATTATTCAATCTCTTTAAAATAAATTTT
>JBEPVC010000319.1:0-2897 GCA_041691235.1 Chitinophagaceae bacterium | reverse complement strand
TAACTCATATAAGCATTATGTTGATCATACCATTGTCCTCCGTCACATGCAATCATGGAAATGTCTGCTCCTGAACCACATGTTATTGAATTACCGATAAACTCTATTTTTCGATTAGGCTTTGGCGTTAGTTGAAGCAAGCTGCTGCAATATAAGCCTGCAAATTCCAGGTAACCGTTTCCTGATTCAGTGTCTTTACAAATAGTTATGGTATGTGTTCCTTCGTTTAATCCTTTAACAGTTATAGAATTTGTCTGGTACTTTGTTTGCAGGCGCCCGGGTTTATTATTATCAATTATTATCTCAACATAATTGTGATTGATTCCCCAGAGGAGTTCATCATTTAAAAATATTTTACAATTATCTCCTCTAAATTTAGCTTCAATATAAATACCGGAAGACCAAAGCCTGGGCAGCATTTGATTTGTTACTTCGATTCTTCCCGTATATTGAAAAAGGGTATTGGTTGGATTTTGAAAATTTTTTGAGTTGATGTCAGGGCTTGCATTCTCGATTAGATATGATAAATTATTTTGAGCAAAAACCTCGCAAGTAAATATCCCTGCAATTAAAAAGCAGAGCAAATATTTTATCTGTCGCATGTAATAATAATTAGGCTTTGACTTTTTCTATTAAACAAAAGTTCTTACACCTGTTGAAGTATAGGTTTGCCTGAAATCTTTTGGGGTGCTGTCTTTTTTCTTTTTAAAAATCCGGTTAAAATTCGACATGTTGTTGAAGCCACACTTATAGGCAATTTCATTAATGCTATCCGTTGTTTCAATAAGCATTCGCGATGCATTACCCAGCCGTACTTCGTTTAACGTTTCCACAAAAGTTTTCCCCGTTCTTAATTTAAAAAACCGGCTAAGTGAAACTTCTGTCATTCCCGCAAGTTTTGCAGCATCGCTCAATGTAATATTCTGGTTAAAATTATTGTTTACATAAGCCATTATTTTTTCAATTCTCCTGCTGTTGTAAGAGGTTATTTCTTTATTAAAAGAAACATCAGACAGTGTTCTTATATTTCTTGAAGTAGAAAGATCGTGGAGAATAGACATTAGTTCCAACACGGAATCAAAACCATGTTTTTGCGTAAGCTGCTTTATCCGCGGCATTATTGATAAAGCTGTTTCTTTTGAAAACAAAACTCCTCTTGATGATTTTTGAAACAATGTTCTTATAAAACTCATTTGATTTCTTTGTAAAAATTTATCATCAAAAAGATCACGATGGAATTGTATGGTAATCTCCTCAATTGTTTTTCCCTTGCATTTGTGTGTAAACCACCCGTGTTGAAGATTTGACCCCACCAGCACCAGTTCGGTATCTCCAATCTCTTCCACATGATCGCCAATAACGCGTTTAGCCCCGGCTGCATTTTGTATAAAATTCAATTCAAATTCCTCATGAAAATGTAAAGGGAAATCGAAATCTTTTTTACGCCTCGAAAAAACTGAAAAGCAATCACTCGGAGTAAGTGGAGTTATTTCCCGTAATAATTTAGTAGACATCTGATTAAAAAAGTATTAATAATGGTTAAGTAGGTATCAATATAGTATTAACTACTAAACGCGTTTAAAAATATAAAAAGTATTGAATATAGTGAACAATAAGGAATGAAAGTTAAAAAAAATATAAAAAACTACGTTCAAAAGATAAAAAAGTATTGAGTTAATGTTATAAATTAAAATAGTTTTGAACTCTAAAGTTTGCTATATGAGAAAAATGTTACCAGTAAGTTTTCTTACAATTCTTCTGTCTGTATTTTCATTTACCACAATCTTTGCTCAGAGTAAAACAATTTCCGGAACCGTTTCAGACGACAAAGGAAGCGTTCTTTCGGCAGCCACTATTTCTGTAAAGAATACCAAATCAAACACTACTTCAAATTCATTCGGAGTCTTTACGCTTGATGTGCCTGCAAATGGAAAAATACTTGTAGTAAGTTATGTAGGAATGAAAACACAGGAAATTCCAATTGGGAGAAATGAGACTTTTAAAATTAGTATGATTTCAATACCAAATACATTGAATGATGTTGTTGTAATTGGATATGGCTCTACTAAAAGAGCAAATATAACTTCAGCCATTTCTTCAATAAGTGAAAAAGATATTAAGAACCTTCCCGTTGCAGGAGCCGATCAAATGTTACAAGGTAAAGTTCCGGGCGTAACAGTTTCCAGTAATAGCGGCCAGCCGGGCGGAGGTGTTTCGGTTTTAATTCGTGGAATAACAACGGTTAACGGTAATCAACCTTTATATGTTATAGATGGTGTTCCCATTCATGCAAGTACTACCAGCGGTGGTATGGATTACCTCGGCGGCGTAAATGGACAAAACCAGGAAAGTCCTTTAGCTACATTAAATCCGTCAGACATTGTATCTATAGATATATTGAAGGATGCATCTGCCCAGGCTATTTATGGTTTCGAAGGCGGAAACGGCGTAATATTAATAACAACTAAACATGGCCGTGCTGGTGAAGGCAAGCTTGAGTACAATGTATATTTGGGTCAGGACGAAATACAAAAAAAACTTCCTATAATGAATCTTCAGCAATATGCTAAATATTTTAATTCGGTACTGGCTGAAAGTAATTCGGGAGTTACAGATACAATTGATGAATTTAGAAAACCTGAATTATTAGGTCCGGGAACAAGTTGGCAAAATGCGGTTTTTCAAACAGGAATGATTCAAAACCACCAATTGTCATTTTCCGGTGGACAGGGCAAAAGCACTTATTATTTATCAGGGAATTATTTTGATCAAACAGGCATACTTATTAATACTGGTTTTACAAGATATGCCTTACGTGCAGGGGTAGACGAACAAGTGAAAAGCTGGTTGAAGGCAGGCGTAAGTACAAATTTATCAAGGTCGGATCAAAAGCTGGC
>JBEPVC010000318.1:0-2901 GCA_041691235.1 Chitinophagaceae bacterium | reverse complement strand
AAGTAGCTCTATCACTTAACTACCCGAATATATTTGCTTTCAGCAGGCAGTTTCGTACGGTAACAAAGTATTCGCCTACTCAATTTAAAGAGATTTCCAATTAATACCATTGCGATTAGCCTTAATCGTTATATGGCATGCAATTTTTAAACAAGCCTACACGGAATTTCCAAATCTTCTGATAAATAATACGTGGCACAAATGCGATGATAACCATCTGCAATTATTAATTTGTTATTACTTTTTATTAGCAGGATGGGAGACAATTTGCCGCCTTTTTTTACTTTCTTAAGGTTTGCTTTTACGTGAATGTTATCCTGTGGGAGCAGTGGCAGAGAGCTTGCTCTTAAAATATCCTTTGCTTTTTTTAAGATGGTTGGGGCATTTCTTAATTTATCAATATACTCTTTGCTTTCATCTATGGAAAAAAGCAATTCCAGGTAATCTGTTGCAGCCGGAAAATCATGCTCTTCAGGCTCTTTCAACCAAAACTTATCCATGAGTAATGAAATTGATTATGTATTTCATAAAATTATGTCTTATTCATTATGCATGCAATGTCCGGTTCTTTTTTCTGCGGAAATTCCATAATTATTTTGACTAATTTCGCCAAATAGTGTTTGCGGTGCTTTTTTACTTGCATTGGAATGTTCTAAATTTTTGCAACCTATGTTGAGCAATGCTTTGAATAGTGATGAATGAAACTCGCTGAAGGTGTAAAGATGGCGATCTGCAGACCGTGTGTTTATAAAAGCTTGGAATGGTATGAAAGTTTTTTATGTACTGGGTACATCATTTATTTATATGGCAGCTGAAAATCGCCCGTGAATCTGCCGCTGATGTGATGAGAGATAAAGAAGAAACAAACCCGGCAGCCAATAATACCGTACATGCGGAAAACAAAAAGGCAAATCGGTAGCAGAATTAAGAGTGGATATAAGAAATACAATTAAAAATCTGCAGGAGGTAAAAAAACTGCATCATGACCACTAAAGAATATATTGATTCAGGAATTTTAGAGCAATATGTGTTTGGCATTGCTACCCCAGCTGAATGCAGGGAAGTGGAAAAAATGGCTGCAGGCGATCCGCTTCTCCGGCGTGAAATAAATGAGATATCGGAAACACTGGAACAATATGCTGTTTCAAAGGCTATACAGCCTAACCCCATCATCCGACCCTTTTTACTCGCTACCATTAATTATTCTGAAAGAATAAAAAACGGCGAAACTGCTTCAATTGCGCCATTGTTGAATCAACATTCAAAGCCGGAAGATTATTCAACCTGGTTAAACAGGGATGATATGGCTATCAACAATGTGGACGATCTTTCAGCAAAAATCATCAGCTACACAACTGAAGTAATTACCGCCATAGTATGGATAAAAAAATATGCGCCACAGGAGGTGCATGATAAAGAATATGAGCGTTTTCTTATTATTGAAGGCACCTGCGATATTATTGTTGAAGAGGACATACATCACCTCGTTGCCGGCAACTATTTTGAAATTCCCCTGCATAAAAAACATATGGTAAAAGTTACTTCTTACACTCACTGTAAAGTTATTTTGCAACGGGTTGCTGCATAAATACTCGCAAAGCTCTCAATACCATTTAAAAATTGAATCAGTTTTTCAAGGGGGTGAACACTAAAATTTCATTGGCAATAATTCTGAAAATCAATCAGGGTAAACAAGGGCAAATAAAAATAAAATTATTAGCACAATTACAACCAGAAATTCCCATACAACATTGTCGCTTCTATAATAATTTATTTTCCTTTTTTCTTTAGTTTTATTTTGGCTCATAAAATTTCAGCACTGCGGTTTAGAATCAATTTATGTTTTCGGGTGAGGGCTTATATGGCTTTATTTGGGGGGCAGAAAACTGTAATGGGTCTATCCAAGCGGTATTGAAATACCGCTTTTTGTTTTAATTATAGATTAACAATGCTAATATAGCGTGTTTAATTGTAATACGTAAAATAACTGTAAACAAAAATTTTGCACATAACGGTTCAGGTGTCATCACAAACCACATTTCACTTTCAGATAATTTTCTCAACCCACTTCTTTGTAAAGCTTACAAGCATTGACATTACATCCTGCTTGCCCGCTTTAAATGCATGATTGGCTCCTTCTATCTTTATCAAAGTAGCCTCCGGAAGCGCTGAACAAACTGTTTCCACAAGGTTCCATGTGGCCAATTCATCTTTAGAGCCTTGCAAAAAAAGCATCGGGATCTGTATGTTGCTTAAATGTGAGGCACGATCAGTAGATAGCTTGCCGGGCGCATGAAGCGGGAAGCCATAAAAAATTATTCCTTTTACCTGATCATGGGGATGAGCCGATAAATATTGTGAGCTCATTCGTCCGCCAAATGATTTACCTGATGCAAAAAGCAGGAGAGATGGGAATTCCTTATGCGCGTTATTAATTGCGGCCTCAATAGTTTTATGTGCTACAGCCGGCACATCTGGCCTGCCTTTTTTGTGTTCCGTAAACGGAAAATTAAATCGCAGCGTTGCAATGTTTTCTGCTGCAAGCGATGTTGCAAGTGAAGTCATGAAAAGATGATTCATTCCGGCGCCAGCGCCATGCGCCAGTGTTATGATGCAAATGCTTTTTTCCGGTATCATATACTCGGCCGAAACGGAACCAATTGAATCAGATACCAGCAAAGAAAATTGTTTAGTTTTCATTGTTTGAAGATAAAGAAACCTGTAAGGTTTTCAAAACCTTGGGTTGCTTAATAAAAAAAGGGCAGCCCCAAAAACTACCCTTTTGCAAAAAAAAACAATTATACTGAGAGAGACAACAAATCTAAATACTCCATAGTAAAAACAATCTCGTCGGAGGTTATCAAATAGTTATATACTGAAACGGGCTACAAGTTGTCTGAA
>JBEPVC010000317.1:0-2903 GCA_041691235.1 Chitinophagaceae bacterium | reverse complement strand
AGCGAACTTGATGAATATATAGTTGCATCGGCAAATGAAAATGTAGTAGCAGAAGCAGGCAGAATAAACAGAAAAACATTAGACCAGTTTTCGATAAAGCAACCCGTTTTTTTTCTTTATATAAATTGGAACAAATTAATTTCGATTTCAAAAAATCAGGAGATTGTTTTTAAAGAAATTCCAAAATTTCCACAAGTGCAAAGAGATCTTTCGATAATAGTTGACAAGACAGTTAACTACCTGTCATTAGAAGACTCGGTAACATCATTACACCTTCAAAAATTAAAATCTGTTACTCTATTTGACGTTTTTGAAAGCGAAAAATTAGGGAAAAATAAAAAGTCATTAGCAATAAGCTTTACATTTTCCGATAAAGAAAAAACATTAACGGACGATGAAACTGAAAAAATGATGACCCGGATCACACAAGTAATTCAACAAAATCATTCCGCTGAAATAAGAAAAAATAATTGAAATGGAAACACCCGAAGAATACGTAAGTGTAATAAATCAAAGATTGCAGCAATTACATAAAAAATATGCTTCTCTTCAAAAAGAAAACGCGACGCTTAATCAGCAATTAGAGGCATGCAAGGCTAGCGAAAAGAACGCCATTGAAAAAGTAAATACGCTTGAACTCCAGGCAAATATTCTCAAAGCCTCGGCAGGCAAAATGAACGAAAAAGAAAAACAAAATTTTGACAGAAGAATAAATCAATACATTAAAGATCTTGATAAATGTATTGGAATGCTAAATAATTAAATCTTATGACAGACAACCTCATTCCCTTAAATATTTTAATTGGCGACAGATCATACCGCATAAAAATTCTTCCCTCTGATGAAGAAAAAGTAAGAGCAACTCTCAAAATTATCAACGACAAAATTTTGCAGTTTCGCTCACAATTTGCCGGAAAAGATATGCAGGATTATATTGCTATGGTTTTAATTTGGTATGCCACGCAACCACAATCTGAAGTTAGCACTGAAGCGTTGAAAAAAGATTTTACAGATATTCTTCAAAAGATAAATAGTCAACTTGATTCTTTTATAATTTAATTGGTTGCAGGTTGAATATGTCTTTTAAACCGTCCATAATTTTCCACACAATTTTGCTATCTTCGTCTATTCGCGCTTTTGAAAAACAAATTGCATTAGAATTTGAGTTGAAGATTATGAACCGAATTAAATCATTTAAAAACAATGGAACAATTAATCCCAATAATAACTGGTGTTATAGCATTAATCGCTGGCATCATCCTGGGTAAAATTTTATTTGCCAAAAACACAAAAAAACAATTAGAAACTGCAGAACTCCAGGCTCAAAAAATAATTTCGGATGCACAACTTCATGCTGAAACTTTAAAGAAAGAGAAGCAGCTGGAAGCAAAAGAACGTTTTGTTCAGCTAAAGTCTGAGCATGATAAAGAAGTTTTTCAGCGAAATCAAAAACTAAGTGATACTGAAAACAGGGTTAAACAAAAAGAGCAATCCATCAATCAAAAAGATCAGAATGTAGAGCGGTTGATAAAGGAAAATGAAGCCATTAAAGAAACACTCAATCGTCAAATTGAAGTTGTCAATATTAAGCGTACCGAACTGGAAAAACACCAGGAAGAACACATTCGGAGACTTGAAAAAGTAGCAGGGCTTTCTGTAGAAGAGGCAAAATCCCAGCTAATTGAAACCTTGCGGAATGAAGCAAATTCCCAGGCTCTTGTAATTCAGCAGGAAATAGTTGATGATGCCAAGCTCAGGGCTAATAAAGAAGCCCGCAAAATAATTATACAAACGATTCAGCGAACTGCAGCAGAACAGGCAATTGAAAATGCAATTACCGTTTTTAATTTGGAAAGTGACGAAATTAAGGGTTCTATTATCGGAAGAGAAGGCCGTAACATCAGGGCAATCGAAGCAGCAACAGGTGTAGATTTAATTGTTGACGATACACCTGAAGCAATAATACTTTCCTCTTTCGATCCTTTGCGGCGGGAAATTGCACGACTCTCACTTCAGCGGCTGGTGGCTGACGGACGTATTCACCCGGCAAGAATTGAAGAAGTTGTAGAAAAAACCCGTAAGCAACTTGAAGAGCAAATAATAGAAATTGGTGAGCGTACTGTAATCGAACTCGGTATTCATGGGCTTCATAAGGAATTGGTAAGAATCGTAGGTAAAATGCGATTCCGATCGTCTTACGGTCAAAATTTATTAATGCATAGTCGCGAAGTAGCTAATCTCTGTGGAGTTATGGCTGCTGAACTGGGAATGAATGTAAAACTTGCGAAACGGGCGGGCCTTCTTCACGACATTGGTAAAGTGCCAGATGATGAAACAGAATTAAGTCATGCTTTATTGGGAATGAAGCTTGCCGAAAAATATGGTGAAAATCCGGCTGTTTGTAATGCAATTGGGGCTCACCACGATGAAGTAGAAATGCAATATGTAATTTCACCGGTGGTACAGGCATGCGATTCTATGAGTGGCGCGAGACCTGGTGCACGTAGAGAAATCATGCAGCAATATCTTCAAAGAATTAAGGATCTGGAGAACCTTGCATTAGCGTACGCCGGAGTAGAGAAAGCATACGCAATACAAGCAGGGCGGGAACTAAGAGTAATTGTAGAAGCTGATAAGGTAAGCGACGGTGACAGTGATAAGCTGAGTTTTGAAATAGCTCAGAAGATCCAAACTGAAATGACTTATCCGGGTCAAATTAAAGTAACAGTAATTCGCGAAAAGAGAGCTGTTAATATGGCCAGATAGGAAATCGAATCAGGTAGGTCTTTTGATTTTTAATTGGTCAATTCATGAAAACAAGAATGACGGATTTAACAAAAATCTCTTACCTTCGCACTCCTAAAATAAAAAGCCATGAATGCAATCGCATTTGTTCACGAAAA
>JBEPVC010000316.1:0-2913 GCA_041691235.1 Chitinophagaceae bacterium | reverse complement strand
CATGAATTATTTTTTCAACAACATGGACAAGATTGTAAGTGAAAGAATCGTAATTATCAAAAATCAAAATTTTCATCTTAAATATTTTCTGCTGATTTAATTGCTGAAGTAAGCGCATTCAATTTATTGGTAACTTCCTGTAGCTCACTGTTTGGGTTAGACGCTGCTACAATACCTGCGCCAGCCCTGTAAATAAGATTATTGTCTTTGCTTAAAAATGTCCGGATCATAATGGCGTGATTTATATTTCCATTAAATCCTACGAAACCGATACAGCCCCCATAATAACTTCTTGGATTATTTTCAAATTCATCGATGAGCTGCATAGCTTTATACTTTGGTGCGCCACTTAAAGTTCCTGCAGGAAATGTGACGGCAAGTAAGTTGAATGGATTCGTATTTTTTTCTACGTTTCCTTTTACTTCGCTTACCAAATGAATAACGTGGGAAAAATATTGAACTTCGCAAAACCGCGTAACATTTACACTGCTGCATAACCGGCTAAGATCATTACGGGCAAGATCTACCAACATAACATGCTCAGCATTTTCCTTTTCATCTTTTGAAAGTTTTTCTGCCAATTGCTCGTCAGTAGAATCATTGCCTGTTCTTCTGAAAGTACCTGCAATAGGATGAACAACGGCAACATTATTCTTAACTATTAACTGGCTTTCAGGGCTACTTCCAAACAAGCGATAATCACCGTAATCAAAATAAAAAAGATACGGGCTTGGATTAATATTCCGTAGCGCCCTGTAAACATTAAACTCATCTCCTGAAAATTTACGTTGAAATTTACGACTTAATACTACCTGGAAAACATCGCCTCTTGCGCAGCTTGCGATTCCCTTTTTTACCATATCAATATAATTCTGATCAGTCAAAGAAGAAGTTTCTTCGCTAAGAGGATAAAATGGATATGCCGGCACGTCCTTGCTCCTGATAAGACTTTCAACTATTTCAATGTCGCTTTGAATTCCACTGATGTGATTTTCGCAAATAAATAGTTCATCTTTAAAATGATTAATCACTATAACGTACTGGTATAGACGATAACGCATCAATGGAATTTCCGATTTCAGATTTTCATCTTTTGATTTAAATTTTATATCCTCAAAAAACTGGATTGCATCATAAGTCGTATAACCAAACAATCCCTGCGCCATGCTTGCAGGCATTTGTGCAGGTTCACTTATATTAAAATGATTCATAAAATTCCACAGCTCGGTAGGGATATTTGTACCATTTTTAATTTTAATTTTTTGTGGATTTTCAGCCGGTAACTTGTATTCGATCTCTTCATAATTTCTTATTTCAATGCCTGCTATTGCGTTAATACCAATAAATGTAAAGCTGTTTTCGCCGGCATGAAAGTCCGAACTCTCCAATAATATAGTATCCCGAAACCGATCGCGAAGACGGAGATAAATTCCTACAGGTGTAAAAACATCTGCAAGAAGCTTTTTATGCGATGTTGATAGTTCTATTTTCTTCATAACATAAAAAACCCCGGCGAAGTGCCAGGGTTTATATTTATTTAGTTAATACACAAATAAAGCAAAGCGGCACAATCAGTAGATTGTCTGCCACCAGCTGTTATATGTGCTATTGATTTTCATTTTGTGGACACAAAGATGTAATGAAAATTTTTAACTGACAAATAAATTTTTTAAAAAATGAACTTAAATCTGCGATAGCTTAATAGCTGTATTGTTAAATGAACTCGATAAAATGCAACTCTGGCATGGATTTTTCAATCTCTATACAAATAATTTTTTTTGAAACAATTTTTGTCTCTCTTTTTGCTGGCGTTATCATCATTCGCAAATGGTCAAAAAATAGAAAGTTTATATGTAGATCTATACACTGATAGTCTTAAAAAGGGAACATATAATTATATAAATATTGATGGGAAATTATCAACCGGAAAATTCATTCCTCTTGATTCAACAACGATAGTATTTACAGCGTCAGATGGAAAATTTTTTGGAAACACTTTATGGATTGACCCTGAATTTAAAAAAGAAAAAATAACAATAAAAGCAGTTTTCAGGGGAGACCCTTCCATGTATAAAGAGTTTACCATGTACATAAAGAAAAAACCGGATGATGAGAAATTGAAAACGCTTGATGAATTAATGAACGAATGGAAAAATAATCCTAAGCCTTCGCGCAAGAAAAAAAATTAACCTGTGAAAGCGCAAATGGATGCCTTGCTGACTCCGTAACCAGCAAGGCATTTTTTATATGTGCCCCTTATGCGAACTTTTTTGCGTCTTCAGTAAACTTAGCAAGCCCGATATCCGTTAACGGATGTTTTGTCAACCCGAGAATTGATTCAAGGGGGCAAGTGCAAACATTAGCGCCAGCTTCTGCACACTTAATTATATGCAATGCACTACGAATAGATGCCGCAAGAATTTGCGATTCGATTTTTTGTATTGTAAATATTTGAGAAATCTGCTGAATTAATTTTACGCCGTCCCACCCGCTGTCGTCAATGCGTCCAATAAATGGTGAAACATAGGCTGCACCTGCTTTTGCAGCAAGCATTGCCTGGCCTGCGCTGAAAATTAAAGTACAATTGGTACGAATTCCGTTATCGGTAAACCATTTAATTGCCTTTACACCTTCTGGTATCATAGGCACTTTCACCACAATATTTTTTGCAAGAGCTGCAAGCTTTTGGCCCTGCTCAATAATAGATTTAAAATCAACAGTAGTTACTTCTGCGCTTACATCACCACCCTCTACAATTTCACATATAGTTTGATAATGTTTGTTTACTGCATCGTTACCTTTAATTCCTTCTTTCGCCATCAATGATGGATTAGTGGTCACACCATCAAGAATTCCCAAATCATGCGCTTCTCTAATCTGGTCAAGGTTGGCTGTATCAATAAAATATTTCAT
>JBEPVC010000315.1:0-2924 GCA_041691235.1 Chitinophagaceae bacterium | reverse complement strand
TCTAAAGGATGTGCTGAGTTTGCTCCAAAAAATCCTCCGCCATTTGTTCCTAATTCTTTAATGGCCACCATTGCTGCTGCAGGCCCGCGGCTTACATTAACCGTATCGCCCTGAATAGATATGTATTGATCTTTACCATGAAACGTCATTGGCGTTCCGTTAAATAAAAGTATTACAGCAACAACAATAGAAAGCGGCAATAAAATTCTTGTACATGATCTAATAAAATAGTTATAAAAATTGCCGAGGTGTTCTGTGGTTTTTTCTTTCATTGCTTTAAAAACAACAGCGCAAATTGCCATTCCTGCTGCTGCGCTGATGAATTGAAATAACATCAGGATTAATTGTCCCAAATAAGAAACACCGGATTCACCGGAATAATGTTGAAGATTGGTATTGGAAACAAAACTTACAGTAGTATTAAATGCAAGATCGGCAGACATTGAAGGATTATTATCAGGATTAAGCGGCAGCCAGCTCATATTCATTAACACAAGCATTGAAAATAAAAACCAAACCAAATTAATTGTTAGCAATGCAACAAGATGTTGCTTCCAGCTCATTTCTTTTTTTGGATCAATACCACTGAACCTGAAAAATATTTTGTCAATGGGATTAAAAAAAAGATCCGGCCAGGTTTTATCACCTTCATATATTTTACCTATATATTTCCCTAAAGGAACAGCCAGTAAAATTGTAAGCAAATACATGATAACAATACCTGAAATTTCTGTGCTCATAGTTTATTGATAGTTTACATTGTTAGAACTTTTCCGGTTTCACCAGCACATAACTCAGATAAATAAAAACCAGGATTGCTATAATAAAAAGTAATGTCATAATTATATTTTTTCAAACCATTCAATGAATTTATAAAACAACCAAAAGCAGGTTAAGGCTGCGAGAAGTAATAAAACCGTTAACATGATCTTTATTTAGGAATGATATTGCCAAATGGAATGCCTCGTTTATAAAATTTTTCACAGGGTGTTATAAAACAGCCACTGCATTAGGTTTCAATAATTTTGTTTTAAAAAAAATATTTAGATAAAATAAAAACCCCTTCCAAAATGAAAGGGTTTTTTTCAAAATGAAAATTGTTTAATAAAGTTTTTTTCTTTCGGCGATTAGCTCTTTAACCTTATAATAGAAGGTAATAAATGATTCGAGTGAAAGAAATAACATTGGCGACTATAATTGGCAAATCTTTTTTCATCAGCCCATATATTAACCAACAAAACTGTTCCTGTAAATATTAATAAATACATGGGCAATTACAAGTCGTGTGTTGATTTGTCTTAATAGTTTTAAGAACCTGCGGAAAAAAGATGCAGTAGTAAGGAATGCTGCAAGCAAACCAATGGATGCCATAAAATTCATAAGTAATAAATTTGCGATTGAAAAATAAATCAACTTTAGTTAAGATATAGCATACTCCTCAAGCTTTCTGTATAACGTGGTAAGCCCAATGTTAAGGAGCTTTGCCGCTTCAGTTTTATTTCCTTTGGTATAGTCAAGTACACGCAGAATATGCAACCTTTCTACATTCGCCAAATCAAACGCAGACAATGTTTGCGGACTTTGATTTACGGATCGCAATTCAAGTGGCAAGCTATCAACCGTTAGTTGTAAACTATCAGTTAAGATTACTGCGCGCTCTATAACATTTTTTAATTCGCGTATGTTACCTTTCCACTGATGCTGCTGTAAATGCTCAAGAAAATCTTTACTCATGTTTTCAATACGCTGATTTGTTTTTTGAGAAAAGAGGTTTAAAAAAAATTGTGCTAAAGCAGGAATGTCTTTTTTTCTGTCGCGTAAAGCAGGCAATGAAATTGTGAAAACGTTAAGCCGATAAAATAAATCTTCCCTGAATTTATTTTCAATTACATCCTGCTGCAGATCGCGGTTTGTGGCTGCAATTATTCTTACGTTTACTTTCGTTGATTTGGTATCGCCAACTTTTATAAATTCATTTGTTTCAAGCACACGAAGCAATTTTGATTGCAAATCAATTTGCAGGTCGCCAATCTCATCTAAAAATAAAGTTCCTGTTGATGCTTCTTCAATCAATCCTTTTTTATCTTTTATAGCTCCTGTAAACGCGCCGGCCTTATGACCAAAGATTTCGTTTTCTAGTAAGTCCTTGCTGAATGCGCTGCAGTTTAATGCTATAAACGGTTTGCCGGCCCGTTTGCCTCCACTATGAATGGCCTGCGCAAATACTTCTTTGCCTGTTCCTGTTTCGCCCAACAATAAAACCGTTGTATCTGTCAGCGCTACTTTTTTCGCAAGGTCAATTGCATCGTGGATCATTTTTGAGTCTCCGATAATACTTTCAAATCCGTATCGCTTTCCAACCTGTTGTTCCAGCTGTTCAATTCTTTTTCGCAATTGCACTTTTTCTGTTGCACGATTAAGAAGTGGAATTATTTTTTCGTTATCATCACCTTTTGTTATATAATCAAAAGCGCCATTTTTCATAGCCTGTACACCGTCTTGTATATTTCCGTAAGCTGTCAGCAGTATAATTTCAATAAGTGAATTTTTTTGTTTCACTTCTTTTATAAAATCAGTTCCATTACCATCGGGTAATTTCACATCACAAAGAATGATATCAGGCTCGCCTGTCTCGATTGCCTTGTGTGCTGCTTTCAAACTATTAGCTTCTGTCACGGCATAGCCCTCCAATTTAATAAGCCTGGCCAGCAAGCCTCTTAATTTTTCTTCGTCGTCTATAATTAAAACTTTGTTCATTTTAAAAACAAAGATGAAATAATTATTACAAAGAATATGATTGACTTTAAATTTGATTTTGCATTGCGAGATTTTTTTTGAAAACATTTTATGTTTTAAATCTTAAAATTTTGCAATCAATTTCTCAATAGATTTGTATAAATATTAAATGATGAATCTTGATCTCA
>JBEPVC010000314.1:0-2944 GCA_041691235.1 Chitinophagaceae bacterium | reverse complement strand
GCTTTCATAAGTAATCTTTCCTGATTCTTTCTTATTTATTAAACTGTAGATAGATCAATGCAATTGCTGCAATTGTCATTAACAGTAACGTTATACCCCCAAGTACATTTGAAAGTTTGGAATTGGTTTTATCTTTCATAATTTTTTTATTATTGCCAATATGCATAATAATTGCAATTAGCACGGGCGCCGTTAGTCCATATAAAATTGCGGTGTAGATGAGTGCCTGAAATGCAGTGATGCCAATAAAATCGAGTAATAAGCCAACAAGCAAAGAAATAATAATAGAAATATAAAAAGCTTTTGCCTTCGAAAATTTTTCATCTAACCCTGCTTTCCAGTTAAATGTTTCTGCCAGCATGTAAGATTGCGAGCCGGCCAATACAGGTATTGCTAAAAGCCCCGTACCAATAACACCGATAGTAAAAATTAAATAAGTAAGATTTCCTGCTAATGGGTGTAACGCCTTTGCAGCCTGGTCCACAGTATCAATATGTCGTATGCCGGCC
This sequence comes from Chitinophagaceae bacterium, assembly GCA_041691235.1. GTDB lineage: Bacteria > Bacteroidota > Bacteroidia > Chitinophagales > Chitinophagaceae > Ginsengibacter. Next base: position 2,435 of record JBEPVC010000314.1, on the reverse strand, counting down.
TTGTATAAAACCGAGCCTGCAGTAAGAATAATAAAAAACATAACAACATTTGACAAAAGCATTCCCGTATTTACATCCACCTTCATGTTACCAAGAACTCTCTTATCTACAATTATTTTTCTTTTACTATGTGCTATATTTTCTGCTTCCATAGTTGCCTGCCAGAAAAAAAGATAAGGTGAAATTGTTGTGCCAAGAATTGCAACTAAAATAGACAGCGATTCTCTATTAAATTTTAAAGAAGGAATAAAAGCATTTTTAAGAATCTCCAGCCAGTTTTGTTTTACCATAAAAGGAACTAAAATATATAAGAGCAAACAAACACACAGCCATTTTAAAATCTTTGCTACTCTCTGGTAAGGATATTTTATAATTACAATCATAAGAATTATTGTAAATATTACGCTGTAAGCAAAGGCTGGTAGCTGGGGCAACATCATATGTGCAACTGCGCCCATGCCCTGTATGTCTGCGCCAATATTGAGTGTTATTGCAGGAAATGCAAATAATAAAGTGAGGTATAAAATACTTTTAGGATAATAATTTTTAAGTGTTACTGTTAAGCCTTGCGATGTTACAATTCCAATTCTTGCACACATACCTTGAATTGCCGCCATTAGAGGAAATGTAAGAAGAGCTGTCCATAAAGTTCCATAGCCAAACTGCGCGCCTGCCTGGGAGTATGTTGCAATGCCTGAAGGATCATCATCACTTGCTCCTGTAACTAATCCGGGTCCTAATATTTTAAAAAACCTCCTGATTTTTATAAAGAGCTTTGTTCTTCGCTTCATAATGTTTCGCGCATTTTAAAAAGCGTTTACAAATTATTAATATAATTCCGTATTTATATAATTGAATAAAAAAATAAAATTCAGAATTATATACTTCTCTTTCAGTTTATCGGCTTAATTGATTGTACTTAACGCAAAGATCATATTCACAGTTGGGCATCACAAATTTTTTTAACCAGATGCAATACAGTAAAGGGTTTCACAATCCATTAAGCTTTTTACGATACAAAAAAGACCGATAAGTTAATTTGAAACACCATTTGCGCCTCGCTACTTTTACACCATGGTTGCTTGTATGATAAAAACAGAAATTAATCTTTAAACTTAAAAATTTGTATTTATGAAACAAGCAATGAACAAAACAAAAATGATTACAATGGGATTATTTACCCTTTGTACAATGGGATTATCACAAACCACATTTGCTGGTGTAAAAACTGGTGACCCGGTAGAATTGAAATTTATCGGCAGCATTAAAAGCCAGCCCGTTTTTCAGCTTAAACTAAATAACAGTGAAGCTGAGACGTATTCTATTTCAATAAGAGACGAATACCAAAATGTGATTTATTCTGAAAAGATTAAAGGCATTAATCTTTCAAGAAAGTACCAGTTAGCTATTGACGAAGCAGATTTAGGGTCTGGAGGAGTAACTGTTGAAATAACTTCAGCAAAAACCCACAAAACCCAGGCCTATAAAATTAGCTCAAGCACTAAGGTGATTGAAAATTTTGAAGTGGCAAAGTTATAAAACAGGTAAAATTTATTAGCCCTATTTAAACTTGAAAATGCTTGCTGGTTAAAAAACCGGCAAGTATTTTTGTTTATAGCATAAGCGGCAGGCGATTCAACAAAAGTGGGATAAATTTTTTTTTCTTACTGAATATTAAAAAGTATTTTCACGGAGTAAAAAAATAGGTCCTTCTGTAGAAACAGAACGACCCTTTACGATTGCTTGATATGAGATTCTTTATTGTTAACGTTGTGCTGATACACAGCTTACAATGAGAAGAATTTAAAACGAACACCTGCTCCAACAATTGCCTGTCATTTATTAACTCATTGTTAAACAAATTTACGCTGTGCCGGCAATTCAAAATAATCAACATATTACCTGTTATATTATCGCAGAGCTGATTATTTATTTTATAAATCCTTTGCCCATCAGGGTTCCAGGATAAATTATTAATGATGCCCAACCTTTTTTCCGATACATTATTTCAATTGGTACACTCACTTGAGAAGTCTGAGAAGAGACACTTTAAGCTTTATATAAAAAGAAGTTCAGCAAAAGAAGATCTCAAAATTATTCGCCTGTTTGATGCTATGGATAAGTTGTCAGAATATGATGAAAAATTATTGTTGAAAACGCTGAGCGATTTTACCAAGCCACAATTATCAAATTTAAAAACACATCTTTATAAGCAATTGCTTGCAAGCCTTCGCTTGTTAAAAACAAATGAAAATATTGATCTGAAATTGAGTGAGCATCTTGACAATGCACGCCTTCTTTATAATAAGGGATTAAAAATACAAAGCCTTCATATACTTGAAAAGGCAAAAGAGCTTGCAAAGACAAATCAAAAAATGAATTTTTTGGTGCAGGTAATTTCTCTCGAAAAAAAAATTGAAACATTACATATTACC
>JBEPVC010000313.1:0-2950 GCA_041691235.1 Chitinophagaceae bacterium | reverse complement strand
TGATACCATTGTTTTTAAAGTTGACAATAAAATATTTTTATTGGTATCGCTTTCATCAGAAGTGTTGCAGTTTAACGTAAAATGTAAACCCGAATATGCAATCGAATTGCGGGAGCAATACTCTTCTGTTCTACCGGGTTATCACATGAATAAAAAACATTGGAACACAATAATTGTAGATGGAAGTTTAACGAACAGCCAGTTAAAACAATTTATTAGCGACTCTTACTTTTTAGTTGCCCGCTAACAAGGAAGGGGAACTTGGAACCTTCTTTTCTTTTCAAATTTGCTTAAGAAAAATTGAGATAAGAATTATAAATGTTCTCCCAAAATAACGTCCCTTCTCCTTTGGAGAAGGGGTTGGGGATGAGGCCTTTTTCAATTACATTTGATGATTAACCATCTTTGCTGAGGTTGTATGAAAATTATTGACTGGTATATACTCAAAAAGTTTTTTGTCACATTTTTCTTTTTCATTATTGCATTAACCGTACTGGTAATAGTAATAGACCTTAGCGAAAAGACAGATGATTTTGCAAAAACCAATCTTCCCGCAAAGGAAATCATTACTCAATATTATTTTGGTTTTGTCCCCCGCATTGATGCAATGCTATTTCCGCTTTTTATTTTTTTGGCGGTGATTTTTTTTACTTCAAAAATGGCCGGTCGCTCAGAAGTCATAGCCATCCTTAGCAGTGGAATTAATTTCAGTCGATTTTTGAGGCCTTATATTTTCGGCGGATTATTATTTACTGTTTTTCTTTGGTGGTGTAATCAATATGTGCTTCCTTCTGCCAATCAAAAATGGGCGACATTCAATGCTAAGTATATTGATTTCAATTATGGTGGTTATGAAAACACTTCAACAATCAGTAATAAATATTTCAGGTTAGATTCTTTTTCTTATGCAGGAGTAAGGTATTATGATACCGTAACGAGAAGTGGAAATAATTTTTTTATTCAAAGATTTAAAAATACAAATCTTGTTTACAATTTAAGAGCTCAATCTATTACATGGGATACTGCAACAAAAAAATGGCGGTTGGATAATGTTGTAGAACGCAAGATTAACGGACTTCACCAGCAGGTTGCCCAGATTCATAAAATGCAAATGAACTTTAATTTTAAGCCGCGGGATCTGCAGCGTGATGAATACATGAAAGATAAACTTTCCACACCTGACCTTAATGAATTTATAAATCTCGAAAAAATTCGCGGCGCTGAAGATGTAAATACTTTGCTACTTGAAAAGCATAACAGGAACGCTAACCCGATTGCTGTTTTTATTTTAACTATTATAGGTGCGTCTATCGCTTCACAAAAAATAAGAGGCGGTAGTGGCTTTCATCTTGCTATCGGTGTAATGATATGCGTATTATATATTTTGGTCGCCAGATTTTCAACTGTTTTTTCTGTAAAGGGAAATTTTAACCCAATAGTTGCTGCATGGCTGCCGAACTTTGTCTTTGGCTTACTCGCATGGTATTTATATCGCAGAAGCGCAAAATAATTTTAGTTTTATTATAAGGTTATCTTTCATCACATTTAATATTTCATTTGTTTAACATTCGGTGTAATGCTAACTTTAGGGCTCTTCATTTAGTTGAAAAAAGCAATCTCAATTTTTAAAAATTTTCTGTATGGGAGTAATTAAAGACAGGTTCAAAGCAAAAGCTGATATTCTATCCGCAGAAGTTAAAGATATATTGAAGGAGCATGGCGAAAAAGTAATCGGAGAGGTTAAACTTTCCCAGATTTACCAGGGAATGCGTGGCATAACAGGACTTGTAACAGAAACTTCATTGCTCGATTCGCAGGATGGCATAAGGTTTCGCGGTTATTCAATTCCGGAACTGCGCGAGAAATTGCCAAAGGCAGAAGGTGGAGATGAGCCGTTACCAGAAGGATTGTTTTATTTAATGTTGGTAGGTGAATTGCCTACTGATGAAGATGCACAGCACATGAGCAGTGTATGGCAGCGTCGCAGCCATGTTCCTAATCATGTATTTGCTACCATTGAAGCTTTGCCTTTAACCACACACCCGATGACACAATTTGTTGTGGCCATCATGGCTTTGCAAACGGAAAGCCAGTTCGCAAAAAAGTATGCTGCGGGTATGAATAAGAAAGATTATTGGGCTGCGGTTTTTGATGATGCAATGGATCTTATTGCAAGGCTGCCACGTGTTGCTGCGTATATCTATCGCCGTAAGTATAAATTCGGAAATCATATTCAGCCAAATGGCTTGCTGGATTGGGCAGGAAATTTTGCGCACATGATGGGTTTTGAAGATGAAAGCTTTCGTGAGCTGATGCGTTTATATATGACGATACATTGCGATCATGAAGGAGGAAATGTTTCTGCTCACGCAACTCATCTTGTAGGTTCAGCTTTGAGTGATCCATACCTTTCATTTGCTGCAGGGATGAACGGGCTTGCAGGTCCGTTACACGGCCTCGCCAACCAGGAAGTTATAAAATGGATTTTTGAAATGCGCGAAGAGCTTAAAACAGATTTACCAACAAAAGATCAGATAGCAGAATATGTAAAGAAAACACTTGCCGAAGGAAAAGTTGTTCCCGGTTATGGACATGCAGTTTTGCGTAAAACTGATCCACGTTTTGAAGCACAAATGGAGTTTGGTAAAAAACACATGCCTGATGATTTGCTGGTACAAACTGTATGGAATATTTACGAAACAGTGCCGCATATTTTACAATCAATTGCAAAAATTAAAAATCCATGGCCAAATGTTGATGCACACAGTGGAGCATTGTTGGTACATTATGGAATGGTAGAGTATGAATTTTATACCGTGCTGTTTGGTGTGTCAAGATCGTTAGGTGTATTAGCAAGCCTTTGCTGGGACAGAGCTTTAGGCTTCCCGCTAGAAAGACCAAAATCCGTTTCAAACAGGTTGGTAAAACTTTGGCTGGAAGGAAAAGAAGA
>JBEPVC010000312.1:0-2954 GCA_041691235.1 Chitinophagaceae bacterium | reverse complement strand
CTTTGGCATTGTAATCAGGTTTTACGGTAATTCCATAGTGCAGTACATTCCACCATGCTCTTTCTTCGTTTATACTTCCCCGTAAGGTATCAGCTCTTGTAAATTTATCTTTTATACTTTTATTTAAATAAGCAGTTAACCGATCACTGATATCATTTCCAATCTGGCGATACACATAAGTACTAAACAGGCCGTATAATGCAGTGTCTCCAACAACAGGCTTATCTGTTACCTCTTTTAATGTTGTTACAAAATAACCAGGTGAACCTTTAAATACCTGTACACTGCTGCCAATAAAATATGCCCTCTCATTGTCATCTAAAGTTTTTATGCCGTCTTTAAAAAACTGTACATAACTTTTATTAAAATCTGCGGATGGCTGAAGCTTTGCTTTTGCGTATTCAACCAACTCAGTAATGCCAGCTTTCCTATAAGGGCCATACGCATCAGTCATGCTTCTGAAAACTGTATCAGCATGTTGTAACTCCTGCCAATTAGCAGTAATAAAATCACACGATGCTTTTGTTCTTAGTAACAGAAGCTGTATTCCCGTATTGGAGGAAAAAGTATAATTTTTAAGAATACTATCTATATGTTTCAATTCACTGGCAGCCGTGCTTTTCATCCATCAATCTATATTATTTTTACCTCCTGCTTTCAACATAGTTGTTGAATAATTGAGAACGGGCAAATCCGAAAATGATTTGATTTCTTTTTGTTGTGCAGGCAATAATTGAGCAAGCAGTAATACATTAATTAAGAGAAAAATATTCTTTTTCATAATGATAGTTTAGTTAGATTTAGTTTTAAGACAGAATATATAAAATACAATTATCTCAATCAGCTTTTATTTTCATTTCTTTTATAACTCCTTCAAAAAGTAAATTCACATTAGGGTCTGCAATAATTGCTGTTGGTTTATTTTTTACTGCAAAGTGTGTTTCAGTTATTTTATCCTTTACATAAATAGTTTGAGTAATTTTTTTATTTTCATTAGTAAATCCAATTTCTAAAGGAAACGTAAACAAATTATCCTGCTCCTGGGTAACTTTTATTGACACAATTTTTTTTGCTTCATCATAATTCCATTCAATATCCAGCTTTGGCTGGCCGGGACTATACAGCCATTGCTTAAAAAAAGCTTGCAGGTCTTGATGACTTACGTTTTCAAAAACATCACGCAAATCTTCTGTACTTGCATTATGTCCGGCATAAGAAGCATAATAAGATCGAATGCCTTTCCAAAATAAACTATCACCAATTTTTCTTCTTAACATGTGCAATACCCACCCCCCTTTATGATAATTGTTTGGATTAAGCAATTGCATAAGATTTTTAATGGGCATTGTATCTACAACAGGCATATTTTTTTTCTTTGAAAAATCAATTACCAAATCCCGGTCTTCCTGCATTCTTTTATTAAAACTATCTATACCATATTTTGTTTCATGATATAAATTCGTCATGTATGTAGCAAATCCCTCGCTTAGCCAAAGATGCCGCCAGTCTGCCTCTGAAGCAGAATTGCCAAACCACTGGTGCGCTATTTCATGGGCCATTAAAGCTTCCAATCCTTTGGCGCCAACTGACTTTTCAAAATAAAAAATAGCGTTCGCATTTTCCATTCCGCCAAATATTGTTTTGGATTGAATATCTGCAAGTTTTTTATAAGGATAAGGCCCTATATTTTTAATATACCAGGGAAGAATATTTTTTGCTATTGCGTATTGAGAAAATCCGCTGTCTTTATTTTCAGGATATACCCAGCTATAAATTGGAATGCAATCAACATCACCAACATAATTCACCGCGAAATCTGCAACACCAATAACCATTATTTTTGGCGGAAGTGGAACATCTTCTTTCCAATGAGTAAGCTTTTCATGATTGGGCAAATTTGTTTCTTCTACCTGCAATCCGTTTGATACTACCTGGTAATGATCAGGCGCAGTAATAATAAATTCAACCGGAGCTTTATCAGCAAGATGATCGTTACAGGGTAGCCAATTGTGTGCGCGGTTTGGCCAGTTATCGGCAAAGAAGGTTCGATGATCAAATTTATTTTTACTGATGATTAATCCATCTTCAGGCACACCTTCATAATTAATAGTATAAACATGCTGCTCATCTTTTTTCACTGGTGTATTAATAACGACATGTTGTGAATCCTGTGAAAAGCTTACAATATTTCCATCACTCTTTACGCTTGTTACAATCATTCCTTTTCCATCAGCTTTTTTTTGAACGAGATCAATTGCTACTTCATTTACATTCATTAAAATCTTAATTGTTATTTGGGCTTCTCCTTTTATTATATTATTTGAATCGTTAAGGTCAATGGCAAAACGATAATATTGCACATCAACAGCAGAATTAAGCTGCGCAAAAGTTGTAAAAGAAATAAACAATAATACAGCAAGAGCAAAAGACTTCTTATTCATAAAACTTTTTGAACCTTTTTATTAATGCGGCTATTTACCAGCGGGAAGCTTTGCGTTTATATAATCACTTTGTTCTTTCATATTTGATGCGGTCTTCTTTTCTGCAATTCCTTTTAACGCATCATTAATAAACGGATCGGTGTTGGCTCGAAATTGTTGTGGTATTGCTTCGCGAAACTTTACAATCATATCCACGCCTTTTTCAAAATTGGCCGTATTTTTTACACGTGCTAAAAAATTTGCAAAGCCTGGTAACATATTAAATTTAGAATTGTTGACAGGTAAGTTGTCAAATACTGTGGCCAATGAATCGAATTTGTTTTCGTCAGTGTATGCAAGCAATGCTCCTTTTAAAACACCTTTTGCAGGTTGTGACGATATTTTCTTCGCTTCAGCTTCGGCTGCTACATCATCAATTTTAGCTAATGCCTGTAATGCATTACCAGCAACAGTATAGGAAGAATCTGTAACTGCATTTATAAATAAAGATTTGTACTCAGTTTTTTTATACTT
>JBEPVC010000311.1:0-2956 GCA_041691235.1 Chitinophagaceae bacterium | reverse complement strand
TCTTTTGGAGAAGATAAATATAAAGTAGCAAGGTATGGCGTTGCCTACATGAGAGGTATGCAGAGCGAAGGCGTTCTTGCGTGTGCAAAACACTTTCCTGGCCACGGCGATGTTTCTGTTGACTCGCATTTTGATCTCCCTGTGATAAATAAAAGCATGAAGCAATTAGATTCGCTGGAATTATATCCATTTGAAAAAATGTTTGCAGCAGGTGTGGGCAGTGTAATGATTGCACACTTGTACATACCCGCAATTGATAGTACAACAAATACTGCAACCTCTTTATCAAAAAAAAATGTGACAGGTTTATTGCGCGAGCGCCTAAACTTCCAGGGCCTCACTTTTACCGATGCTTTGGGCATGAAAGGTGTTGCTAAATTTTTTCCGGGTGGCGAAATTGCCGCAGAATCATTGATTGCGGGCAACGACATGTTATGTCTTCCCGAGGATGTCCCGGTTTCAATTGCAAAAATTAAAGAAGCGATTGACAGTAATAAATTAAGCTGGGATGATATCTACTCAAAATGCAAAAAGGTTCTTGCATATAAATATTTGTACGGAGTTGCAAATGGAAAACCAATAGATACTGTTAACCTTACTAACGATCTTAATAAAGGGATAGACGACATGAAAAAGTTGGTTGCTGAAAATGCGATCACTATTTTAAATAATAAGGATAGTTCTTTTTTCCCTTTATCACCTTATAATAAAAAAGATAAACAAGTTGCCTATGTAGGAATTGGAATTGATTCAGCCAATACTTTTTCTGAAAGATTAAAAAATGATTATGGCGCGGATGCTTTTTATTTCAATTACAAACAAGATGCAGGGCGGATTTTATCAACCGTTGAATTATTAAAAAGCCGCTATCAATATGTGGTGATCGGAATTCATAATTATAATCGTTACCCGGTAAATAATTTTGGTATTAGTCAATATGCTTTGGATTTAATAAACCAGGTTCAGCATCCCGATAGCTATCGGGATAATAAAACAATCTTATTTGATTTTGGTAATCCGTATGCACTAAAAAATTTCTGCGATGCAAGAAATCTTGTCTCCTGTTATGAAGATGATTCCATTACTCAACAAGCTGCAGCAGACATATTGGAAGGACGGATAGATGCAAAAGGTGTACTGCCGGTTACAGTTTGTAATAACTATAAATATGGAAGCGGCATTATTATAAAAAATATTCTTCCTGTGACAACGCCGGAAAAAGTTGGGCTTAATGTAGCTAAGCTTTCAATAATCGATAGTATTGCAAACAACGGAATTGCCGCAGGTGCTTATCCCGGCTGTGTTGTACTGGTTGCAAAAGATGGCAAAATCGCATTTGAAAAAGCGTATGGGAAATATAACTATGATACACCCGAACACGTAACACTCCAATCTGTTTATGATATGGCATCCGTTACAAAAGTTTGTGCAACTACGCTTGCAGTAATGAAACTGTATGACGAAGGAAAAATCAAGTTGAATAAAACTTTGGGCGATTATTTAAAATGGGTGAGAGGAACAAACAAATCCAAATTGCCCATCGAAAAAATTTTATTACACCAGGCAGGTCTTGTTTCTTTTATTCCTTTTTATAAAGAAACACTTGATAGTTCAGGTAAGCCTTTGCCTTCAATTTATTCTTCTGAAAAAAATGATACTTTTAATATAAGAGTAGCACAAAATTTAAACATGCGTCATGACTGGAGAGACACCATGTATAAACGCATCCTTCAAAGCAAACTGGGCCCAACCAATAAATATGTTTATAGCGATAATGATTTTATTTTTCTTGGAAAAATTGTTGAAGCAATTTCAGGAATGTCGTTGGATAAATATGTAGATAAGAATTTTTACAAACCGATGGGTTTAACATCAATAGGCTTTATGCCTCGTGAAAGATTTGACACAAACAGAATTCCGCCTACGGAATATGAAAAAACTTTTCGTATGCAACATCTTCATGCGGATGTGCACGATCCGGGCTCTGCCATGTTTGGAGAAGTTGCAGGGCATGCTGGCTTATTTAGTGAAGCTGATAATCTCGCAGCAATAATGCAAATGCTTTTAAATGGTGGAACCTTTAAAGGGAAACAATATATAAGCAAGACAACCATAAAACTTTTTACGGCTTATAACAGCACGATAAGCAGGCGTGGGTTTGGTTTCGATAAACCGCTAAAAGATAATGCAACCAGCAAAGATCCGTATCCTTCAAAGCTTGCGTCACCGCTTACTTTCGGGCATACTGGTTATACCGGCACATGTGTTTGGGCCGATCCTAAATATAATACAGTGTTCATATTTTTGAGCAATCGTGTAAATCCGGATGGTGGAGAAAATTTAAAATTAAGTCACATGAACATTCGGGAAAAAATTCAGGATGCGATATATAATGCAATGAAACAATAATTAATAATTTAATTTTGTTAGTGTTTTTTTTGAAAAGAATCGATTGCATAATTTAATTAAATACCTCAGCAATGGAATATCCCTATCAAATTACTTCCGTCGATCAATACAAAGAGCAGTATAAAAAAAGCGTTGACGATCCTGAAAATTTCTGGGCTGATATTGCAGAAAATTTTTTATGGAGAAAAAAATGGGATAAGGTTCTTGAATGGAATTTTAAAGAACCAAAAATTGAATGGTTCAAAGGCGGCAAACTTAATATTACTGAAAATTGCATCGATCGTCATCTTAAAAAACTTGGCGATAAACCTGCTATTATTTGGGAACCTAATAACTCCGCGGAAAGAACAAGGACTGTTACTTATTCAAGATTATACAAAAGAGTTTGCCAGTTTGCACAGGTACTTTTAAATAATGGTGTGAAAAAAGGAGATAGAGTTTGTATTTACATGGGGATGGTGCCTGAACTGGCTTATGCAGTTTTGGGTTGCGCAAGAATCGGCGCTATTCATAGCGTTATTTTTGGAGGATTTTCTGCACAAAGTAT
>JBEPVC010000310.1:0-2963 GCA_041691235.1 Chitinophagaceae bacterium | reverse complement strand
AAAATATTCTTTCTTTAGCTCTTGCTTTTTCTTCATCTCTTCTTGCACCGCCAATAAGCGCATCAAATTTGAACTCTTCAATTATATCAAGCAGGGTATAGGTTTGCAACGCATTGCGGCTTGCAAATTTTCCTTTCTGTTCTGTAAGATTTTTTTCTTTAATAGTATTTTCTACTTTGCGAACAATAAGATTTTCACCAATTGTATTTACAAGCTTATCTCTAAAATCCAATGCTTCAGGAAAGTTATGGCCTGTATCAATATGTACTAACGGGAAAGGAAACTTGCCGGGACGAAATGCTTTTAATGCAAGATGAACCAATGTTATTGAATCTTTTCCACCGGAAAATAATAATGCAGGACGCTCAAACTGGCCAGCAACTTCACGCATAATATGAATTGCTTCCGATTCAAGTTGACCTAAATAATCCAAATGATATTGACTCATCTTATTTTTTTAAACTCCATTATTTTATTGTTGCTTCTTCATGTATATGGAGACCACATTCTTTTTTAGTGTTATCTTCCCACCACCAGCGACCTGCCCTGAAATCCTCGCCGGGCTTAATTGCCCGTGTGCAAGGTGCACAGCCAATACTTACAAAACCTCTGTCGTGTAATATGTTATAGGGAATATCATTTTGATTGATATAATCTTTCACTTCATTAGTTGTCCAATGTAATATGGGATGATACTTTATAATTTTATTACTTTCATCCCACTCAATTTGGGGCATGTCATGCCTGTCTGCTGAATGCTCTGCACGAAGACCTGTTATCCAGATTGCTTTATTTTTTAATGCTCTCTTTAGAGGATCTACTTTACGTATGTAACAGCATGCTTTTCTATTCTCAACGGATTCATAAAAAGAGTTGGGGCCTTTTTCTGCAATAAAATTTTCAAGTAAAGAATGATCAGGATAATATGCTTTAATGTTAGAATGATATTTTTCGTTTGTTGCATTCCATACAGAATATGTTTCTGAAAAAAGTCTTCCTGTATCTAAAGTAAAAATGCTTATAGGAAATTGATTGCTTAGAATTTTATGCGTGATAACCTGGTCTTCATAACTGAAGCTTGTGGAAAAAGTTACCTGCCCCGGAAATTCATTTGAAAGTTCTGATAATGTTTCTTCAATACTCAAAACCTTTGCCTGGTCAGCAATTCGGTTGGTTTGGTTTTGAAGTGAAAAAGACATTTTTTTTATTTGTATTATCAGAAATAAAAGAAATTGGGAAGGATGACGCTGTTCATGTTATTGATTTATCAGCAAACAACAACAGCGCATTGGATAGCCGTTAGTACTCACATGCATTAAAAAAGAAAGATGCTCCATTTATATAAATAATAATAGTCTACCACAAAAGTAGGGTAATCAATTTTAAAAAGTAAATTTTTTTTGAAGAAATTAATTTTAAAGTTGTAAAAATTGTAATTAGGTTAACAAAAATTTTTTCTATAGAATGATTGTCAAAGGTTTTAAGCAGCTAAAATTTTTATTTCTCTGGAGAAATATTTTTCCACATATGATTTTTTATAGCAAGGCACATAACGGTTTGCCAAACTAATTTGCTGATAAAATCTTACCCATAAGTATAAGTTTTTACTTTACATTTATTTGAGTGAATAAAATTTAAAAGGAGAAACAATTCATGACAACATTATCAGCTTTCAATAAATTTACGGGTGATCTTGAGAAACAAGACACACTAATGCCCGTTCTCTTCATCGGTCATGGATCGCCAATGAATGGAATTGAACACAATGAGTTTAGTAATAATTGGGCACAGCTTGCAAACGAAATTCCTACACCAAAAGCCGTGCTTGTGATATCCGCTCACTGGTTGAGCGACGGCACAAAAATTACTGCAATGGACTTTCCAAAAACTATTCATGACTTTGGAGGTTTCCCGCAAGCATTGTTTGATGTGCAATACCCAGCGCCGGGAAATCCTGCGCTGGCAAAGGAAACAGCCATTATGATTAAATCTGCAGATGTGGAGTTAGCGCATGACTGGGGGCTTGATCATGGCGCATGGACCGTGGTACGGCACATGTATCCTGCAGCAAACATTCCGGTTTTACAATTAAGCATAGATTATTCAAAGGGGCCTAAATATCATTACGAACTTGCGAAAGAATTAAGTTTATTAAGAAGCAAAGGGATACTGATAATGGGTAGTGGTAATATGGTTCATAATCTTAGATTGGTTTCGTTCGATAAACTTGATAAAGAATTTGGTTTTGATTGGGCTATTGAGATGAATGACGTTTTTAAAAATAAGATCAGCAATCATAATCACGATGCATTAATCAATTACGACCAACTTGGCAATGCTGCTAAATTAGCCATTCCAACTCCGGATCATTATTATCCTTCGTTATATTCATTAGCTCTGCAAAACAAAAATGAAGATGCGATAATTTTTAATGATAAACTAATGGCGGGCTCAATTACAATGACATCTTTGAAAATTGGATAATGTTTGCACGAAATTTTAATTATTATTTAAAAGCTTAAGAAACCTAGTCCTTTTAAATCACATTCTTATTTCAATTTACTACTTCCGTATAGTTATTCACATGGTAAACTTGGACATTGTAGATAAAAAACGATAGATTGCTGTTCCAGCCTGCATTTCATGAAATAACTATCGCTTTGCACGTTGTATAATGAAATCATATTTAATTTCATAACACTACTGTTTAAGAATAATTTCGGAAAGAACCGATCCGCCTTTTAGTGTATCTTTTCAAATCCAATATTTTAAAAGCCGGTAACAACTGTAATATTCAGAACCCTGGTTTTAATAATTCAAAAAAAAATTTTATTGAAAAGCGTTATCAAATAGAATATGGCAAGTAAAGGTTTATACGATAGAAAATTTGAGCATGATGCCTGCGGTATTGGTTTTGTTGCTAATATAAAAAGTAATAAAGGCCACCAGATAATCTCAGATGC
>JBEPVC010000309.1:0-2967 GCA_041691235.1 Chitinophagaceae bacterium | reverse complement strand
GCGCCCGAAGATCCGGCCATTATAATATTAGCAGGATTCCAGGTGATTTTATAGTGCCAGGGATTATCGTCACTTTCCGGCGAAACCAAACCCCCGCAATGAGATTTGAAGGAAATAATTTTTCCACCGTCTTTTTTTATATTATTAATCATCTTCATCGCGCTCATGTGATCAATGCCCGGATCAAGCCCCATTTCACATAAAAAAAATATCCCTTTTTCTTCTATTTCTTTGCGAAGCGTTTTTATTTTTTTATCAATATAGGAGGCTGTCAAAAGGTGTTTGGAAAAATGAAGACAATCTTTCGCCACCAAAAAATGCAGGTGCGGCGGCAACATTGAAACTACCAGGTCAGATTCTTTAATTAAATCACACCTTTCTTTTTCATTTGCCGCATCAATTGAAACGGCAATAGCATTTTTACAAAGCTTGATTTTTGACTGAGCCAAAGCAAGGTCTGCATCGCAAACTACCAGCTTCCAGTTATTCTCATTGCAGGTATTGCATAAATATTCAATAAGACAGGTAGCAGATTTTCCGGCTCCAAAAACTAAAATTGATTTCATTAAGCGAAAATAATTCAATTAAAAATTAAGGAATTGGAAATTGAAAATTATGGAGTAAAGTAAAAGTTTTTATCAGTTAAAGGGACGATAAATTTTGCATTCAGGCAATATAATAGCTCAATAAAAACATATCCACAAATGCATAAAAAAATGGTGAAAAAAAAGTGCTAATTAATTCGATTTGGTAAGGAAAAGCGCCCTTTAAAAAGTATATTTGCCAATAGTAAAAAATTATGGAAACAACAGAAGATCAATTGCCTGAAAACGGCTCTGAAAGGGGGCGTATTATCCCTGTAAATATAGAAGAACAAATGAAATCCGCGTATATTGATTATTCAATGAGCGTGATTGTGGGCCGGGCTTTGCCGGATGCAAGAGATGGTTTAAAACCGGTTCATCGCCGCATTTTATACGGCATGTATGAAATGTCTAATTTTTACAATCGTCCTTATAAAAAATCTGCCCGTATCGTCGGTGATGTGATGGGTAAATACCATCCGCATGGTGATAAGGCAATTTATGATACTATGGTGCGTATGGCGCAGGACTGGAGCATGCGCTATACATTGGTTGATGGCCAGGGAAATTTTGGTAGCCAGGATGGTGACAGCCCGGCTGCGATGAGATATACAGAAGTAAGATTGGAGAGGGTAGCAGAAACAATGCTGGATGATATTGAAAAAGATACCATTGACTTCCAGCTAAATTATGATGACACTACCAAGGAACCAACGGTGTTGCCTACACGCATTCCCCAATTATTGATAAATGGCTCAAGTGGTATAGCGGTTGGTATGGCAACCAACATGCTTCCGCACAATCTAACGGAGGTAATAGACGCTTGTATTGCCTATATCGACAATAAAGAAATGCCGATTGAGGATCTTATAAAAATTGTAAAGGCGCCGGATTTCCCAACCGGTGGAATTATTTATGGCTATGAAGGTGTAAGGGCCGCGATGCACACAGGCAGGGGAAGGGTAATACTTAGGGGAAGAGTAACTGTTGAAACTAGCAAAAACGGGAGAGAAAAAATTGTTATTACCGAAGTGCCTTACCAGGTAAACAGGGATGTGCTTACAGAAAAAATCGGCCATCTTATTAATGATAAAGTTATTGAAGGTGTTTCTGATGTAAACAATGAAAGCAATAACAAAGAAGGCACACGCATAGTTGTGGAGCTAAAGAAAGATGCAATTTCCCAGGTTGTTATTAATCATTTATATAAGCACAGCGAGCTACAGACATCGTTTGGAATTAATAATGTGGCGCTGATAAAGGGTCGTCCTAAAGTTTTGAATATAAAAGATCTTATCAGGGAGTTTGTTGATTTCAGGCATGAAGTAATTGTAAGAAGAACAAATTTTGAATTAAAGAAAGCCGAAGACCGCGCACATATTTTGGAAGGCTATCTTATTGCATTGGACCATCTTGATGAAGTGATAACGCTCATCCGCAATTCGTCTACACCTGAAGTTGCCAAAGATGGGTTGATATCAAATTTTGAAATGAGCGAAATACAAGCCAAAGCCGTGCTCGAGATGAGATTGCAAAGGCTTACCGGCATGGAGCGTGATAAGATAAAAGATGAGCATGCAGAAATAATGGCATTGATTGCGAGGCTTAAAGAAATTCTTGCAAATGAAGGCCTGCGTTTCCAGATAATAAAAGATGAGCTCACTGAAATAAAGCAAAAATTTGGTGACGAAAGAAAAACAGAAATTACCTTCCTCGCTGATGAAATGCGGATGGAAGATTTGATTGAAGAAGAGGATGTGGTAGTAACTATTTCTCACCTTGGCTATATAAAAAGAACTTCGGCAACCGAATACAGGAAGCAACGCAGGGGTGGAAGAGGAGCAAGGGGAAGCAGCACACGTGAGGAAGATTACATAGAGCATCTTTTTGTTGCGTCTACGCATCACACGTTATTATTTTTTACAGAAAAAGGCAGGTGCTTCTGGCTAAAAGTGTATGAAATTACTGAAGGTGATAAACAAAGTAAGGGCAGGGCGTTACAGAATCTTATGCAAATTCCGCCCGACGATAATGTAAGGGCAATTATTGATATTAAAGATTTGCAGGATGAAGAATACATCAATAATAATTATATTGTGTTGTGTACAAGAAAAGGAATTATTAAGAAAACAAGGGTTGCAGATTTTTCAAGGCCACGGCAAACCGGCGTAAACGCAATTACGATAAACGAAGGCGATCAATTGCTGGACGCATGTCTTACTGATGGAAAGAAAGAAATTATGATGGCGGTTAAAAGTGGCCGGGCCATTCATTTTCCTGAAGGAAAAGTAAGGCCAACGGGAAGAGGGGCGATAGGCGTTTCAGGAATTTCTGTTGATAAAGCCGATGATGAAGTGGTTGGTATGATTTGTGTAAATAGTGA
>JBEPVC010000308.1:0-2970 GCA_041691235.1 Chitinophagaceae bacterium | reverse complement strand
CTTCTCTTTATTTTATGTGCATTTAGTTTCCAGTATCTCTCTGCACAACCCTTCAAAGAAGATATTGAGAATTTTAAAAAACTGGATTCACAGAATTTCCCTCCCAAAAATTCTATCCTTTTTGTAGGAAGTTCTTCGTTTACAAAATGGAAAGATGTGCAGGATTATTTTCCGGGCTATCCAATTATTAATCGCGGTTTTGGCGGCTCATCTTTGCCGGATGTAATTCGATACGCTGATGATATAATTTTTCCTTATCAGCCAAAGCAGGTTGTAATTTATTGTGGCGAAAACGATTTTGCTGCATCGGACACCGTTTCAGTTAGTACAGTTTACTCGCGGTTTAAGCAACTTTTTTTACTTATAAGAAAAAAATTGCCATCAGTTCCTATAGAATATATTTCAATGAAACCCAGCCCGAGCAGGCAACACCTTATGCCTAAATTTTTGAAAGCAAATCTTCTCATTAAAAATTATTTAAAGAAAAAGGAAAAAGCCGCGTTCATCGATGTCTATCATAAAATGCTGAATTCAGACGGAACACCCTTAAAAGATATTTTTATAGAAGACAACTTGCACATGAATGCCAAAGGCTACCACATCTGGCAAAAAATTATTCAACCTTATTTACTGAAATAAAATTTGAGAAGAATGAAATTGTTACAAAAGCTGATCACTTGTTTTTTTATCCTTATTATATCAACAACATTCACTACAAATGCACAAGATGCAAAATCCGGTAATGACCGGATGAATGTATTCATTGATGCACTCATGAAAAAAATGACATTGGATGAAAAGATTGGCCAGTTGAACTTGCCGGGTTCGGGAGATATTGTTACAGGGCAGGCAGGTAGTTCTGATATTGGTAATAAAATAAAACAAGGAAAGGTTGGCGGCCTGTTTAATATTAAAGGTGTTGATAAAATCCGTGCTGTGCAAAAAGTCGCTGTTGAAGAGTCGCGTTTAAAAATTCCATTACTATTTGGTATGGATGTTATTCATGGCTACCAGACAGTTTTTCCTATTCCGCTAGGATTATCATGCAGCTGGGATATGCAGGCGATTGAAAAATCTGCGTCTATTGCTGCCAGTGAGGCAAGCGCCGATGGAATATGCTGGACGTTTTCGCCCATGGTTGATATTTCCCGTGATCCACGCTGGGGACGCATTGCAGAAGGATCAGGTGAAGATCCATATCTCGGTTCGCAAATTGCAAAAGCAATGGTAAAAGGGTACCAGGGTAATGATCTTTCAAAAAATAATACCATTATGGCTTGCGTAAAACATTATGCATTGTACGGCGCTGCGGAAGCCGGCCGCGATTACAATACAACTGATATGAGCCATCAGACAATGTACAATGATTATTTTCCTCCTTATAAAGCTGCAGTAGATGCGGGTGTGGGAAGCGTGATGTCTTCGTTCAATGAAGTAGATGGAGTTCCTGCAACCGCTAATAAATTTTTATTAACTGATGTATTGCGTAAGCAATGGGGCTTTAATGGATTTGTAGTTACAGATTATACCGGTATTAATGAAATGATAGCACACGGCATTGGCGATTTGCAAACGGTTTCTGCAAGAGCACTAATGGCCGGAGTTGATATGGATATGGTAGGTGAAGGATTTTTAACCACGTTAAAAAAATCCTTGCAGGAAGGGAAAGTTACCCAACAGCAAATTGATTTTGCATGTAGAAAAATACTTGGAGCAAAATATAAGCTGGGTTTGTTTTCTGATCCATATAAGTATTGTGATGAAAAAAGATCACAGACAGAAATTTTTACAGATGCTAATCGCAAGACAGCGAGGGAAATTGCTGCGCAAAGTTTTGTGTTATTAAAAAATAATTCTTTCGCTACAGAAGGTGCAAAGGGCGGTGTTTTGCCATTGAAAAAAAATGGCACTATTGCTTTGGTCGGGCCGTTAGCAGACAACAGAGAAAACATGCCGGGCACATGGAGCGTAGCCGCAGATTTTTCAAAATCAATATCCGTGTTGGATGGATTAAAAAATGCTGCGGGAAATAATGTGAAAATTTTATACGCAAGAGGCTCAAACTTATTTGCAGACAAATCACTTGAAGAAAGAGCAGGTATGTTTGGTAAATCATTTCAAAGAGATAATCGTCCGGCAGAAGAAATAATAAATGAAGCCCTTGCGGTAGCAAATCAAAGTGATGTTATCGTTGCAGCGCTCGGTGAATCCGCGGAGATGAGTGGTGAAAGCTCCAGTAGAAGCGATATTACAATTCCGGATGTGCAGGAAGATTTATTAAAGGCTTTGGTAAAAACAGGGAAGCCCGTTGTATTGGTTTTATTTACAGGCAGGCCACTCGCGTTAAAATGGGAAAGTGAAAATGTTCCTGCCATTTTAAATGTTTGGTTCGGCGGCACAGAAGCCGGTAATGCTATTGCTGATGTTTTGTTTGGAGATGTAAATCCATCAGGTAAACTATCAACTACTTTTCCTCAGAATGTAGGCCAGGTGCCACTATATTACAATCATAAAAATACGGGCCGTCCCTTGGCAAAAGGAAAATGGTTTGAAAAATTCCGTTCCAATTATTTGGATGTATCTAATGATCCTGTTTATCCTTTTGGATATGGCTTAAGTTATACATCATTTGATTATAGCGATATAAAGCTTAGCGATTCATCTTTAAATAATAATAAAACTATAACGGCAAGTATAACTGTTACGAATAGTGGCAGCAGGGAAGGCAAAGAAGTTGTCCAAATGTATATACAGGATTTGGTGGGAAGCGTAACCCGCCCTGTTGAAGAACTAAAAGGATTTCAGAAAATAGATTTGAAAGCTGGTGAATCAAAAACAGTTTCATTCAATATAATTGTGAATGATCTTAAATTTTATAACTATGATTTGAAATATGCAGCAGAGCCCGGAGACTTCAAAGTGTTCATTGGCGGTAACAGCCGTGATGTAAAAGAAGCGAATTTTAAATTG
>JBEPVC010000307.1:0-2992 GCA_041691235.1 Chitinophagaceae bacterium | reverse complement strand
CGGTTTTACTTCGGCGTCGTGTAAAATTTAATCCCCAAACCTGGTTATCACGATTTGAAAATCTTAATGCAGAGTATGGAATACGCATTTCAAAGCTCCAGCCATCTGCATGAACCTTTGCAGCGCTGTTCCACACAGCGTTCCATGTATCATCTTCTATATTAGCAGCGTTCGAATACTTTGCATCATACTGCTCTCCATAAGGTGTTACATAAAATCCTACTCCGTTAATCTTATCATTGTATGCATCAAAAATAACTCCTATAAAATCGTTTACTCCTATTATATCTCTTCCAACCAACTCCTTTGAAATGCTATCTTTTGTACTTTCATAACAATAACCTCCTACATATACTGAAGTATTGTCGTACAAAATATATACAAGTGTTTTAGCTTTTTGGCCTTCAGGCTTTCCATAAGAGGGAGTTTCTTCAATAAAATCTTTGGCGGGAATCGCATTCTTCCATGATTCTTCATCAAGGTTTCCATCTATCTTAATAACCGAAGTAATACGCTGTGCAGCTAATTGTTTTTGCGGAGATTGCGCTTTTACAAAAAAACATGACAATAAAAAATTTAGAAATAAGCAGTAACGGAGCATGTAGAAAAATTTCGAAATATAAACGTAAAGCATAAAGGACTTTTATACATGCCGCTTATATAAAACGAAACGATTTAAACTTTTGTTAACAAACAAATATTTTTTTGTTCGGAAGATCTATAAGTGCTCTATTTCAATTTTTTCTCTACTACAGTTTTTCTTTTTATCCATCCGGCTAATGGCTCTGGAACATACACGCTCGTCCCTTTTTTATCTACCAGGCCAATGGATTTATTTAGCTTTTGACTTATGTCAATAACCTTTTGAGATTTCTTTTTTGAATGCTTTTGATAAAATTTTTCATATGCTTTTAAGGCTGCATTAATTGTCGATAATTCTTTCTTGTGCTCTTTATTGCGCCGGAAAAGTTTCATCTGGCTATTATATGATTGAATATGCAATGGATCTTGCTTTAGAATATCGCTGTATAATTTTATAGCGAGATTTGTATCGTCATTATTCTCAGCTTCTTCAGCTTGTAATAAGAGAGCCCTAACTGAATGATCTTTTTCTTCCATATTAAATTTTAAAAATTAAAATAAAAGAATAAATGGCGAATTATGAAAAAAGCCGGATAGAAATCCGGCTAGCTAATAACTCAAGTATCTCTGAATAGCTGGAAGATATAGCTTTAAAGATCACGCCATTTTATAAGGATGTTACAATAAATTAGAAAAGTAAATTTATTATTTCAGGCACACAATTCTGCCTCAATCACCTTTACCAGTAATAACTGCAAAGCATAAACGCAACAAAATTCTTAAAAAAATCTATACCACAAGCCGGGAAAACATTTTGCTTTTTCAGTTTACGCTAAATTGCAGTTGATTTTATTATTCAATTGCATAGGCCTGATGTTCCAATTTTTATCATTGAAAAAAAATATTGACAGCCTTATAGCTTCTTTGGCGGGCTTCCTTATTATTTTTTTATTTACAAGGCATGGTGGCATTGGCGTTTGCCCTGATGGAGTTGTGTATACCACCACTGCCGATAATCTTTACCACAACGGAACGCTCACAGATTTCACGCATAATCCTCTTATCGTTTTTCCGGCATTCTATCCTCTGCTTCTTGATTGCCTGATGTGGCTTACCGGCTTAAAGCCATTATTATTTGCACCTGTCTTAAATGCTTTGCTCTTTTCATTTATTATATATTTATCAGGTTGTATAATGGAGCAATTTGCTCATCGATCAAAATTGTATAAAGCTGCACTTCTAAGTTGTATTGTACTAAGCCCCGCGCTATTGGAAGTTTACTCAATGGTATGGTCAGAGACCATTTTTATTCTTTTGTTACTATTATTCATAATGGCAATCCGCCGCTACTTAAATTCTTACTCACTAAAATGGTTACTTGCGGCCGCCTTACTCACAGCAGTGGCATCGGTAACACGTTATGCCGGAATAACAATCATAGCAACCGGCGGTTTATTAATATTATTCGATTTGAAGTTGCTGCTGCGAAAAAAAATGCTTGACTTTTTACTCTACATTTCAGTTAGCTCAACATTATTAATAATTAATCTTGCGAGAAACTATATTGTTAGTGGAACAGGAACTGGCCACCGTGAAAAGGCCACCGCTACTTTACATGAAAATATTCATGACACAGGCGCAGTACTAAATGATTGGCTACCATTTTTACATAATCATTATGCAGGTGCTGCGTGGGTTGCAGTTTTTCTTATTGCATTTCTTTTATTTTCCTGCGTGAAACAACATAAACACAATGGGCGTTGGTCGACATTCGAAGACATAGCACTGATATTTTCGCTACTATATATTTTATTTATGATAGTGATAGCAAGCATATCCCGGTTCGAAACTTTAAACAGCAGGTTTTTTTCGCCTGTTTTTATTCCGTTGATATGGAGCTGTAGTTCATGGTTGGCTTATGGCAACCAAAAAAGAAATTTTTCAAAAAAGAAATGGCTGATTGCAGTTGGCCTGCTTATTTTTTTATGTTTTCAATATGGGCAGCTCGCCGCAGATTACGAAACATGGGATGGAGTTAAAGATGCAGGAATACCAGGTTATACTGAAGATCAATGGAGGTATTCTGAAACGGTGCAATTCATAAAAAAAGATTCATTGTTATATAGAAAAAATTATACCATTTACTCAAATGCCTATGATGCGGTTTATTTTTTTACACGCTCACCCGGAAAGTTTTTGCCTCACAAAGAATATAGACCGGGTATTCAGAAATTTTTAGGTGACCCGCATTGTTATGTCGTATGGTTTGATGACGGCGAAGATCCTGATCTCGTAACCATGAATTTTATAACTCATGTGAAGAAGATGAAGTTGCTGAAACAATTCAATGATGGCGCAGTTTATGAGTACGATAAATAAGTTACCTAACGGTATGGGTTAAATGCTGATA
>JBEPVC010000306.1:0-2995 GCA_041691235.1 Chitinophagaceae bacterium | reverse complement strand
ATTTTACAGAAGTTTATTTCAAATGTAAATTATGGAAATTATTTATGTTTACATCTCAATATAAAAATTGCATAACAGCTTTGAAGTCACAAAAAAATAACGACATAGAAGATAATGAATTGCTGAAAAATTTTTATACTGACCATGACAATGAGTGGCTCGGAATTTTACTGCCACGCTATACTATTTTGCTGCTAGGCGTTTGCATGAAATATTTGAAAAATGAAGACGATGCAAAAGACTGTGTACAGCAAATTTTTTTAAAGGTCATTAATGAATTGCATAAATATAAGGTTGACTATTTTAAAAGCTGGATTTACATGATCGCAAAAAATCATTGCCTTATGAAATTGAGAGATAAAGGCAAAATTCCGGTAGAACTTAATGAGCAAATAATACGTGTGCCAGAAGAAACTGAAGATAAAATTACCCTCGTTGAAAAAGATGAGCTTTTAAATAAAATGTCACAGGCTTTAACGCAGCTAAATCCTGATCAGCAGCAATGCATTAATTTATTTTACCTTCAAAAAAAATCTTATTCAGAAATCTCAGCATTAACCGGGCTGACGCTAATGCAGGTGAAGAGCCACATTCAAAACGGAAAAAGAAACTTAAGACTAATGATAGAGTGAATTATGAACGACGAATTATTAAACATATTATCCAACAGTAACAAGGATATCGATAATCAAAAATTAATGGATTATCTCAGCGGAAAATTATCTCCGGCTGAAAGTCATGAATTTGAAAAATCGATCGTTGATTCAGAAATGATGAATGATGCAGTTGAAGGATTGGAAAAATTTAAAAACAAAAAAGATGTTTCAGCACTGGTAGAACAGCTTAACTCCAATCTTAAAAAACAACTGGAAAAAAAGAAATCAAAGAAACTAAAGCGAAAATTTAAAGATCTTCCGTGGTTGTACTTAACCATTATCCTTGTTCTTATAATAATTTTAATTAGTTTTTTGGTAATAAAAAGATATCTCGACGACGAAAAAAATCCTGCAGCGAAGGAAATCTTACAACACTAGGAGTTCGTGCGAAAAAAAATCCCCCGAAAATTCCAGGGGATTAATTCATTTAAAAAAGAAAGCGGAAATATTTATTTCTTTATTTTATCAGCAGCTGCTTTCATTTTATCAGCGGCTTTATCCATTTTATCAGCGGCTTTATTCATCATCTTTTTTGCAGTGTCAGCCATTTTATCTGCAGCTTTATCCATTTTATCCGCAGCCTTATCCATCATTTTGTTAGCAGTGTCAGCCATTTTACTAGCATCTGTTGCCATTTTAGATGAAGTATCAGCCATGTTGGTAGCAGCAGCGCTGTCTGTTACAGGAGCAACTGTTGTGCTATCACTGGCAGTGGCGTCAGTTTTCGTTGACGATGAATCATTACAAGAGGTCATAAAACCTGCGATTGCTAAAATTGCAAGAAACTTTTTCATTGTTTGAGTTTTAAGATTTTTTGATTTGGCGGCAAAAATAACTGATATTTTAATATTTCCAATTTTCTGCTGCGGTTTTTGATTCATCCAGAATTATAAACAATAAAAGGCTTATTTAAAAGAAACAAATTATTTTTTTGAAGAATCCTTCATTTTCTTATCCATCTTCATGTTGTCCATTTTCATGTCCATCATTTTACCAGAGGCATCCATCATCATACCATCTTTGTCAATTGTCATTCCTTCTGCCATCATCATTTTTTCGCCATCTTTCATTACAACTTCTCCGCTAGGCTTTACTTTACAGCTATCGGTACAAGTCATTTCCTGGTCCATTGCTGTCCATTTACCATCTTTCATAACCATCATTTTACCATCCTTCATTGTCATGCTTCCATCAGAAGCGGCGGGCGTAGTAGCTGACATAGTATTAGCAGTGTCAGAACCTGTTGTGCTCATAGTTGAATCTGACGTGGATTCTGTTTTAGTTGAACTATTATCATTACAGGCAATCATAAACGCAGCAACTATCGCCGCAGTAAAAAGTTTTTTCATTGTGTTTGTTTTAATAAATAATAAATATACTAAAGCCTCTTTCGCAATTATTATTCCATTTATTTTTTTCGAAAGAAAATACGCACCGGCACGCCCGTCAATTCAAATTTTTCCCGCATTTGATTTTCAAGATAATTTTTATACGGGGTTTTAATATCATCGGGGTAATTGCAGAAAAAAGCAAAAGACGGAACAACAGTTGGCAATTGCGTTACATATTTTATTTTGACAGGATTACCACGTACAACCGGTGCGTGGTAAGCTTCTACAGCTTTCAGCATTACATCGTTCAATAGCGAGGTAGTTATTTTTTGACGCCGGTTATCGTACACTTTCAAAGCGGTTTCCATTGCCTGCATGATGCGTAATTTTTCAGTAGCAGAAATAAAAATTATCGGAACATCCGTGAAGGGAGCCAGTTTTTTTTTCAACAGCTTCTCATAATCACGCGCAGTGTTAGTTGCTTTTTCAATAGCATCCCATTTATTTACCAACACCACAATTCCTTTGCCTTTTTTTTCTGCAAGAGAAAATATATTTAAATCCTGCGCCGTTATTCCATTTTTTGCATCAAGAAGAAGAAGACAAACATCAGCTTCGTCTACGGCTTTTACAGCCCGAATCACAGAGTAAAATTCAAGATCTTCATTCACCTTTGCCTTACGCCTGATACCCGCAGTATCTATTAAAATAAATTCTTTATTGAAAAGATTATATGTGGTATGAATTGAATCTCTTGTTGTGCCGGCAATCTCACTTACTATTGTTCGTTCTTGCCCGGTTAATGCATTTAGCAAAGAAGATTTGCCAACATTTGGCTGACCTATTATCGCAAATTTTGGAAGCTCATTTTTTTCGTCTTCTTCTTCCGCTGGAATATCGGCACATATTTCATCGAGCAATTCGCCAGTGCCGGTGCCGCTTACAGAAGAAATAAAAAATATATTTTTAAACCCGAGACTATAAAATTCCGACGCTTCCAAAAGCCGT
>JBEPVC010000305.1:0-3020 GCA_041691235.1 Chitinophagaceae bacterium | reverse complement strand
AAGCGGGTATAGCCAAGTCCCCGAATTCGTGATCAGAAAAGGTGAGTCTGAGCAAAAGCTAAGAGTGCGTGATTATTCGATTGATAACCAGTTTAGCTACAGGAACGGAAAAATTGTTTATGCTTCTTACCGTCCTGATGCAAGATGGGGCTATCGGGATTACAGCGACCTGCGTATTTTAGATGCTACTAACGGCAAGCAACAAACGCTGACAAATTTTACAAAATATTTCTCTCCCGATATTAGTGAAGATGGAAAGAAGGTGATCGCAGTTAACGTGCCTCCCCAAGGCACTTCAAGTCTTCACTTGCTGGATACGAGGACAGGTAATGTTATTAAAGTTATTCCGAATATTGATAAATTATTTTACACCCATCCTAAATTTTATAATGATGACAAAATTATTGCCCCTGTAAGAAATTCTTCAGGAAAAATGTCGCTCGCATTAATTGAAATTGAAAATGGCAAAACGGAATATCTTACCCCTTATTCGTTTAATGTAATTGGAGTTCCATTCATATTGCACGATACGATATATTTTACAAATTCGTATCAAAAAAACGATGAGCTTTTTGCATACACCTTGACTGACAAAAAATTATGGAAGCTCAATTATAAAAATCAGGTGGGTATAGGAAAATATCAACCCGCTGCAAATAATTCGTTTTTTGCATGGAGCGTATTTACAGCATCAGGTTACAAGCTGGTGAAAGCAGTAAAAACATCGGTTGAGTTTCAGCAATTAAACGCCGAATTAATGGATAAAAATACTTCGAGCTTTGCAGTCACTTCTATCAATAATGTAACTTCAAATTTACTTTACAGTGTTCCTGACGATTCATTTGCCGTTACAAAATATCCTAAAGCATTTAGACTGTTTAATTTTCATAGCATTGAGCCAACTGTTGACGATCCTCAATATACATTGTCATTGGTAAGTGAAAATATTCTGAATACCCTGCAATCCCAGCTTGCATTTACTTACGATCGTTCAGAAAAATTTAAAAGGATTGGTTTTGGCGGAACCTATGGAGCATGGTTTCCCTTTCTTTCCACCGGAGTTAATTATACTATTGACAGGCGCGCCTTGTACCACGGGCAACAGGTCTTTTTTAATGAACTTGAACCTTATGCAGGCTTTAATATTCCATTAGATTTCAGCAAGGGACGTTCCTTTACATTTTTAAATTTCGGCTCTCAATATGTATACAACCAAAGTGATTATAAAGGAAAATATAAGGACACATTTAATCGAAGTTCTTATAGTTACAACAGCAGCTTTGTATCATTCACGCACGAAATACAAAAAACAATTCAACAAATTTTTCCGCAGTTTGTCCAAAGCATTGACTTCTCTTATAAAACTCCGATATCAAACTATAAAGGCTTTCAGTTTCTAACTGATGCAAATATTTATTTGCCTGGCTTTTTAAAAAATCATAGTATCGTTTTGAACGGAGCACTTCTTCGCAAAGATTCATTGGCACAAATAAATTTTTCAAGTGGCTTTCCGTTTTCACGCGGATACAACTCGTTTAATTTCTATAAAATGTATAAATGGGGAATAAATTATCATTTACCATTATTATACCCTGACGACGGCTTCGGTAATATTGTTTACCTGCTAAGAGTAAGAGCAAACCTTTTTTATGATGAAACGCATGCTAACGATTTTTACACTAATGGAAATTCCTTTAGTGCCAAATTCAGATCGGCAGGAACAGAAATAAATTTTGATACAAAATGGTGGAACGAAGCAAATGTTTCAATCGGGTTTCGGTATAGCTATTTATTTGATGATGATTTATTTGGCGCAAGCGGTAAAAGCAGGTGGGAAATTATTTTACCGGTAAATATTTTTAATCAATAGGTTAATGTGAATTTCATTAATTGTGGCACTATTTTTATTAATTTACAACATAATTTCTCACATTGAAAAGCGATCGATATGGGCGACACGGGTAAAAAGAAAAAAGGCAAAAGCGTATTTTATTTTTTCACAATTGCTGCAATAACTACTGCGGCGTGTATTTTCATAATAAAAGAAGGCCAGCGCATAAAAACTGAGAATGAATTACTGGCTTATGAGGTTTGGTAAATTATTCAGCGAGGCTACCGTTTTCAAAAATTATTTTCTGAGGATTCCATACCATCCGCATCTCCAGCAGATCTTTTGATCGCATTCTTAAATCATTTTCATCAGCATTATTATACAAAGGTGTGTATGTTTTTGTAAGCGTTCTTCCGGGTAAAATATCTTCGTCCACAAAAATATTTAAACTTTTTACAGGCTGTTCGAGCAGGTCATTTATAACAATATTTCCGGAAACTGTTTTGATTTTTTGAGAAGAAATATTTTTTAGCTTAACCGTATAAATTATGGCATCTTTATTTTGCACTTTGGTAAAAACTTTATTTTGAAGATTCACTTCAAGAAATGATGAAAGTCTCTTTCTCCGGCCATCAGTCTCCACAGCCTGCATATTACTGGCGTTGTCATTTTGCTGCTGAAGACTTTTAATCTTGTTAAGAATATCATCATAAGTTTTCCCGCTTATATTATTTCCTGAAAGTTTTACCACCAATATATATTTAGCCATAAGTTGCAAATCCACTTCACTCACTTTCTTACTTTTTTGAATCTCCTGCATATCTTCCTCATAAGTTTGAGGACTATAAGTTCTATCCATGGGATTGTTACATGACACAAAAGCAAAAATTGCCATTGCCAGGAGCGTTGTAAGAATATTTTGTGCCTTGCTCATTATCTTCTATTAACGCAAACTTATTTTGATTGTTTTGAAATAAGGGAGAAAATTTTATGTATAATTTCGTATGACTAAAAACGAGTCAATGAAAATTGAGATAGGGTCAAAAGCTCCCGGCTTTACTTTATATAGTTCTGAAAAGAAAAAAGTATCGCTTAGTGACTTCAAGGATGAAAATGTATTGTTATTATTTTTCCCGCTTGCATTTACCGGTGTTTGTACAAAAGAGCTTTGCAATGTGAGGGATAATAT
>JBEPVC010000304.1:0-3027 GCA_041691235.1 Chitinophagaceae bacterium | reverse complement strand
TCAAAAAGCTCTAATTTATTTTTTGGCCGCTTATCAGTAATCCAAATAAAATTTTTCAGGAATTTTTGATCTTCCGGAATTTGTTTCATCGGGTACATCTTACCTTTTATATCGTTTACAAAAAGCACTTTTTTGAGCTCATCGTTTTTAAAATACAGATCAATAACATCGCCTGTAGCCCTGTTCATGCCTACATAAGCACTGTCATCGTCCTGTGCGTAGTATACACTTTCTGCCTGAGAGCCTTTCACACGCATGTAATCAATTTTGCCATCAGTAAAATATCCATTAATTGTTTTTCCCGCAATCTGGTTAAAGAATCCCTCTTTTGTTTTATTTACAATCATTCCTCTTTCAAACGCGTACAAATGATCGGCTTTTTTATTTTTAGTGTATAAAAAAATAGTATCGCCGGTTATCTGGCTATGGCCGCTCCATATTACGGGATCATAAAATAGCCTGAAAACAGAATCTTTGGTTGAAAAGAAAAGACTGT
This sequence comes from Chitinophagaceae bacterium, assembly GCA_041691235.1. Classification (GTDB taxonomy): domain Bacteria; phylum Bacteroidota; class Bacteroidia; order Chitinophagales; family Chitinophagaceae; genus Ginsengibacter. Next base: position 2,531 of record JBEPVC010000304.1, on the reverse strand, counting down.
CGCAAACGCTTTGCAAAGAATCATTAAAAATTCTTACGTGATGAAACGCAAGAAAATATCTTGTAGCAGAATCAGATTTATTGGTTGTGTCTTTTTCAGCAAACTTCATGGAGTGCAAGCTATCAAAGCGGGCCGCGACTGAAATATCTTTAATCGAGTCTGCTAAAGGCGGCAAAACCTTTCCGGAAGAATCTTTCACCGGTAAATCCTCAATTGGCTTTACAATTTTTTGCGCCTCAATTTCCTTTTTCTTTAATCGCACACTGTCTTCCTTCGGAGAAATAGCATGAGTGGAATCTTTTAAAATATTTGGAGGATTTTCCTCTTTTTTTATTGCGTTATTTTCAGTTTCCTGTTTTCTCAATTGCAAACTATCTTCTCTATTAGAAATAATTACAGAATCGTTATTTGCAATTTGTTTCAATTTAAAATTATGATTAGCACTATCCATTACCGTTAGTGAATCTGTTTTTAATTTCAATAAAGAAGTATCCTGTATTACAGAATCTTTTTTCAGGATATCTTCTTTTTTAATCATGGTTGAATAACCGGAAAAAATTGTATCGGCAGCCACATAAATACTATCATCTTTTTGTTTAATAATTAAAACAGGTTTCCTGGTAGCGAGAAATGAATTGCTTTTTTTGTTTGCAAAAATCTGGTTTGCAAAAACTATAAAATCATTTACAGAATCTTTTACGATGGCATTCCCTTCTAATTGCGCATTGCCCGATTTATCATCAAGCGCAATGTTATTGGCAATGTAAACGCGGCCGCTGCTATCAACAATCCTCGTACGGGTTGTAAATAATGCGTTACCCGTTGTAACATCATAGTTACCCTGTGTTGTGTAAATGTCTGCTTCTTTATTTTTTATGTGGGTGTTGCCATTGTAATTTGAATTTCCCGTTCTCATATTATACAAAAGAGAATCGGTTGTTGTGTGATTTTTTGCATCAACAACTTCTACGTTATTTTTGAAATAGATATCTTTCGTATCACCATAGTAAGTACCATCATCGCTTGTAATGGTAGTTTTACCATTAATTACTTTTCCGCCATTGTGATAATTTCCGATTTGTGTATTCAGATTATAATCGAGCTCCTGTGTAAAAAGAGTCCCTTTTTTATCGTTAAGCCGCACATCTTTTGTGAGATAAGCAGTTTTATCGGTGCCGGTATACTTAAGATACTGGGAGTATGTTTGCACACTATCTGCCTGGTTAATATGAACGTTGCCAAACGCTTCAGCCACATGGGTTGTAGGATTAACTACAATGCTGTCTCCGCTAATAGTCGTTGTGCCTTGCTTAACTATCGCGCCACCGGCAAGCGTTTGTAAAGTGGTAGTGGAATCAATAAAAATACTGCGCATGCTGGGACTGCGGATTATTTCAAATTCTCTTACCGTATCAGCGCGGGGTAATGGAGTTTGTGAAAATGAAATGAAACTTACATGCAAAAAAATAATGAGAAATACAATTTTTACTGGGCGGATCATCCTTATTTTTTAACCACTTTTAATGTGTCGTCTACCAGCGGTGCAGTAATATAATCGCCTTTATCTTTTTTACCGAAAACAGAAATGTTAACGTATCGTTTTGGATGAACTCTTATATCGTCCAGAAGTATATTTATTTTATTAGTTGTTGACTGAAGATTCTCATACAGCTTTTTATCATTCAGCAATAAACCAAGAGATCCATCTTTGCTATTTATTTTTGCAGCACCTTGCCTGAAATCAACTACTGCTTCGTTTAAAGTATCCAAAGTTCTTTTTAAATCAATATCAGCAAATTTTTTAGATGCAATTTTCGCATTTTCAAGAATGCTGTCGAGCTTTTGGTTGTTGGAATTAAGGTTGGCGGTAAACTCACTTACATTATTAAGCGTATGCGACAGCGCACCAGTTTGAGTGTTCAAAATTTCCTGCAGCGATGCGGCCGATAATGCAAATGATGCAGTAGTTGCATTCAGATTTGCAATAATTCCTTTGATATTATTTTTGGCGGCAGGATCAAACACATTGGTAACAACATGCAACACCGAATCCAAAGATTTTACTGCATTTCTCACTTCATATAAAACCGGGTTAATTATTTTAAGAGCTTCGTCGAAAGCACCTGCGCTCATTGTCGTTAGCAGTGTATCACCGCTTTTAAGATATTTAGATGAGCTGCCTAATTGAATTTCCAGTGTTGGGCTTCCGAGCAGGTTGGGATTAATAACTGCCAGTGAATTAGAAGGAATATTTACATCTTTCATAAGACTAACGGTTACTACTATACGCTTCATATCTTTGCCGCCATCAAGGTTTTCTATTCTGCCGATTTGAAGGCCGTTAATAACAACCGGATTCGATTTTGCCAGTCCCTGAACATCCTGGTAAACGGCATAAATATGATCGTTTTTTTTGAAAAGGCTTGTGCCCTTAAGAAAATTAAAACCAAATACCAGCAGAACAATCCCCACAACAGCCATCACGCCAATCTTCGTTTCGTTGCTTATTTTCATTTTTCTTTGTTTGATAC
>JBEPVC010000303.1:0-3039 GCA_041691235.1 Chitinophagaceae bacterium | reverse complement strand
CACCGACACTAAAAAATCAATTTATAAACTATGGCTCGGTACACAGGACCAAAAACAAAAATCTCCAGGATATTTGGAGAGCCTATTACAGGCAATGGAAAGTGGTTAACAAAAAACAGTAATCCCCCCGGAATGCATGGAGCAGCACGCAAGCGCAAAAGCCTTGGTGAGTATGCACTTCAGCTCCGCGAAAAACAAAAAGCAAAATACACTTACGGTGTATTGGAAAAACAATTCCGCAACACATTTACAGAAGCTGCACGTCGCAAAGGTGTAACAGGTGAAAACCTTATAAAACTTTTAGAAGCAAGACTTGATAACACCGTATTCCGCATGGGTATTGCGCCAAGTCGCCAGGCAGCGCGTCAGCTTGTATCTCATAAGCACATAACCGTTAATGGGAATGTGTTGAATATTCCTTCTTATTCTTTAAAGCCCGGTGATGTTATCGGATTGAAAGAAAAGACAACGGCAAATACATCCATCACTGGAAACCTAAGGCCAAAAAATCCGAAATTTAACTGGATTGAGTGGAGCGAAGGAACTTTACAGGGAACTTTTATTGCTTACCCGGAAAGAGAGAGTGTTCCTGAAAATATTAAGGAACAACTTATAGTGGAATTATACAGTAAATAATAATTTCATTTTATAAAAATTCAATTAATTAAATCAAATAAAACAAAATAAAAAATGGCCATTTTAAATTTTGTAAAGCCAGACAAAATCGTCCTTCAAAAAAGCACAGATTTTGAAGCACAATTCGAGTTTCGTCCTTTAGAACCAGGATATGGTGTAACTATTGGCAATGCTTTGCGCAGAGTATTGCTAAATTCTCTTGAAGGTTACGCTATCGTTGGTATTAACGTTGCCGGAGCAGACCATGAATTTGCAACAATCAAAGGCGTTACTGAAGACGTTACTGAAATTATTCTTAACCTGAAACAGGTTCGCTTTAAAAAGAAAGTTGACCAGGATGCCGGTACAGAAAAAATCAGTCTTTCTTTAAAAAACAAATCCGAATTCACCGCAGGAATGATTGGAGATGCCTCACCATCTTACGAAGTGATGAATCCTGATTTATTGATTTGTACAATGGACAATTCAGCAAAATTGGAAATAGAAATCACAATTGGAAAAGGACGCGGCTACGTACCTGCTGAAGATAATAAAGAAAAGAGTTCTCATTTTGGATACATTCCTGTGGATTCAATTTATACTCCAATAAAAAATGTAAAATACAGCATTGAAAATACAAGGGTTGAGCAAAGAACTGACTTTGAAAAACTCGTGATGGATGTAGTTACAGATGGTACTATTCATCCTGAAGAAGCAGTAAAGCAGGCATCAAGAATTTTGATTCAGCACCTGATGATTATTACTGATGAGAATATAACTTTTGATAGCAAAGAAGAGAAGAAAGAAGATCTTGTAGATGAGCAAACTTTACAGCTTCGCAAAGTATTGAAAACTCCTTTGGAAGATTTGGATCTTTCTGTAAGAGCTTTCAATTGTTTGAAAGCAGCGAAGATTAATTCATTGAGTGAATTAGTTCAATACGAACAGGAAGACCTAATGAAATTTAGAAACTTCGGACAAAAATCTTTAAGCGAAATTGAACAGGTGCTTAATGAAAGAGGTCTTGGTTTCGGAATGGATTTGAGCAAATTAAAACTCGACGACGAGTAAATAATAGCTAATGAGCCGATTTGCTCATGTGCTAATTGGTGGATGTTTTCATTAGCTATTATCGAATTATCATATTAATAATTAACCCTGTAATTCCTGACACGGTACAGGGGTTTTAAAAACTACAGTCATGCGTCACGGAGATAAAGGAAATAATTTAAGCAGAACTGCCAGCCATAGAAAAGCTTTATTGAGCAATCTTGCCTGCCAGCTGTTTCAACACAAAAAAATTGTAACAACATTGGCAAAGGCTAAGGCACTTCGCCCCTATGTAGAGCCATTAATTACAAAATCTAAAGACAATACAACTCATCAAAGAAGAATTGTTTTCAGTCATTTACAGGATAAAGATGCTGTGAGAGAATTGTTCGACGTAATAAGCGCTAAAATTGCGTCCAGGCCTGGTGGTTATACCCGTGTAATTAAATTAGGAAAAAGAACCGGTGATAATGCTGAGCTTGCAATGATTGAGTTGGTTGATTATAATGAGATCTACGGCAAGGGCATAGGCGAAGCAACAACTACAGTTAAGAAAACAAGAAGAGCGGGAAGAGGTAAGAAAGCGTCATCTGATACAGAAGAAACGCCTGCAAAGGAAACGAAGGCAGAAACAGCAATTGCTGCAAAAACAAAAGCTAAAAAAGAAGATGACCTTACAAAGATTGAAGGTGTAGGACCAAAAGCTTCTGAAGCGTTTCATGCAGCAGGAATTACAAGTTTCAAAAAGATAGCGAAGAGTACAGCAGAAGAACTTAAAGAAATTTTAGAAAAATCAGGAGGTCACTTTAATGCGTTGGAAACAAAAAGCTGGCCCGAACAGGCACAGTTAGCTGCTGATGAAAAGTGGGATGAGCTAAAAACGCTTCAGGATAAATTAGATGCGGGCCGGTAATTTTATAAAAAATTTTTTCAAAAAATATTTGTGTCCCTTTTTTTAGGGACATTTTTTTTAGGTTTATATCTTTTATAAATATTTTTTGGCAAACTATTTATGATATGTTAGCAAATAGCTTAAAAGTTATCTGATTTTTTTGTCAGCATTTTCTTTTCTTTGCAAAACTATTTACATGTCTGAATCGCAAACTCCCATTCCTGCAATTTTAATTTTAGAAGATGGAAATGTTTTTCAAGGAAAAGCATTTGGAAAAATTGGCACTACTACCGGTGAGATCTGCTTTAATACTGGTATGACAGGTTACCAGGAAGTATTTACCGATCCCAGTTACTATGGCCAGGTTGTAATAATGAACAATGTTCATATTGGAAACTATGGCGTAAAAGACGGCGATGTAGAAAGTGATTCTGTAAAAGTAAAAGGTGTAATAGGAAGAAATTTAGAACAGCAGTTTTCCC
>JBEPVC010000302.1:0-3046 GCA_041691235.1 Chitinophagaceae bacterium | reverse complement strand
GGAAAAGAATCCGCAGTAGGAGTTGACGGGAAAGTTTTAATCCAGCCGGAAATAGTCCCTTCAATATAACCTCCGATAGCATCATATTTTGTGATTGCTGCAGTAGGATAGTTATAACCTGGATCATAAGACTGACCACCGGCCTGGTAAACTACCGTTCCGTTTACAATACTGTAAATACTAACAGGGTAATTACCTGGTGAAGTATTATCACCGAATATAATTCCTTCGAAATAAGTTGAGCTATCGGAAACGTTTTGCGCGCTTCCGCCAAACATGGCTGTATACCCCGAACTAAAAGAACCTGTCTGAAACCTCTCCGTTATCTTGAAAGAAGGCCAGAAATAAGTAGTACCATTTAGAATCATCTTTATATATTGAGTTGTATCTGATGAATAGCAACTACCATTTGCTACACTGATACTGCCAAGATTGGTGTCTCCACTATAAGGGCCTATATTTTGTGAATAAACATTTTCACCACAATCGTTAAACACTTTTAAAGCCAGAACTTCATTTGCAGGCACCAAACCGCTGATAGTGCCTGCACTATCAGTATAGCCATTAGTAGATGTTGAATCGGACCTGGTAATTGTAACAAGTTTATTCGCAAATGCAATGTTACTTGTATCCAGTGTGAAAGTTGCAGTAAGGTTCACTGCCTGTGAAAGTTCTCCCGCATTCCAAAATGAAAAATGTTTAACAGTGCCGACATAATTATTGCCTTGCTTTGTTGCCGTTCCTTCTTGTTTCCAAACACTTTTTGCATCATCAAAATACCAAAGCGATATAGTGGCAGGAGCGCTGGCCTGTAATGCAGCTGCAATAGGCAATGTAATAGTAGCCGTTTTGCCGGAAGCTAATTGCAGTCTATTACCGGAGGCATCATCCATTTCAACCAATACCATTCCGAATGATTGAAGAACGCCTTGTTTGTTGGCAGCGCTTACACCAGTTAAATTTCCGGGCATATACTGGTTGAAATTTTGATTGGAGGGATTTAAATAAAAAGTGGAAACCAAAACATCTCCCGAATAAGCAACGCCTGATGTTGCATTTACAACGCCCGGACTAAAATTAACAGAGCCGCCACCTGACACATTTATATTACCACCGGATGATGCTGGAAAGCTTCCTGAAACAGTTTTAGGTATCAGTTGAATTTTTACATTGTTGACAGTACCGCTGCTTACAAAAAATGTTCTTGATCCGGTGAAGTATCCATCTTTGGTAATTTTTACCAAACCATTATTTGCACTTAGTTGCACATTTTGCAAGCTGAATTTACCATCTGCATCAGTAGTTGCGGTGCTGGTACCGGCGCCGACGGATGCATTTACTATAGCTACATTATTGAGGTCGGTCACAAGCCCTGCTACGGAGCCTGTTACAGTTGGATCGGGGATTGTTTTTATTGAATCATTTTTTTTACAGCTGTAAAAAATAATTATTGCTGTTACAATGGTTATTAAAAAAGTAATATTTATGGTTTGTAACTTTTTCATGTTAATTATTTTAAATGAATTGTCTTAAAGTTATGGTTCGCTTTTCTCATTTTATAGTTTTCATTCATCTATTCGACGGTTTACCGAGTTACGGCTATGAATGGCATTTGTAGCCAGTTGTTTAGTAAAGATTCATCTTAATAAATGATGAATGCTTATTGTTAGTGATCTTAATTTTGATGTAATAAGTTGCTAAACTATTATCGAATCATTCGATAAAAAATATACAATGATTGGTTAGCATTTTAGAGGTGGCAGTTGGCGGGAATGAAACAGTAGGATGCAATAAATTTATGGTTTGACGCAAGAGGCAATAAAAAAAGGCTGTATAAAAATACAGCCTAATCAAAATCCAATATCCTAATTAAACACATCTTAAGAAAGATAGAAAGGCGTTCATCATATTGCCCGGTGGCGGATTGCTCCAACCTACACCGGACGGTTAGATCTTTTGGATTCCCTTATCCGGATGCAAAACTATATACCCCAGTCAAAACAATGTAACATAGTTATTCTCATACTGTGGATAAGTGGGGTAACCTTCCGCCAGCCTTAGTTTACAGGCCATACCATTAAACTATCTTTAAATACTGCTCATCCGCACGCTTGAATTAAAATCAGTGATGACCAAATACCCTATAACTAAATACAATTTGCTGGAGTTTGCAGATAATCCATCTCCGCAGCAATTATTAATTCGCAATGCATGGCTGAAGCCTAATGCATAAAAAAGAGAATTTATTTATCTTACATTTCAGTAGCACCTGCAACTGAAATCGTATATCATGAAGCCTGCAATTAAAAAATTAGGAACCGAAAATATTCAGCAATTCAGAGATCTCATTCTGGTATTTGAAGAAGTGTTTGAAATGAAGAATTTCAAAATGCCGGGCGATAGCCATTTGCAGCAATTATTAGAAAAGGATAGCTTCTTTGTTTTTGTGGCAATGGTAAACGACAATGTTATTGGCGGCTTAACTTCCTACACAATGGAGCAATACTATGCTGAATCCCCATTGGTTTACATTTTTGACCTTGCCGTGAAAAAAGAATTTCAGCGAAAGGGAATTGGCAAAATGCTAATGGCCGCCCTGCTGGATTACTGCCGTGAAATTGGTGTGGAAGAAGTGTTTGTACAAGCTGACTTGCCGGATAAACATGCAATAGAATTTTATCGTTCAACCGGGGGCATTGCAGAAGAGGTTATACACTTTAACTACCCGCTGTAAACCCACAACCCAAAAAATAAAAAACCGTTATATGCAAATCAGTTAAGTATGCAATATAACGGTAACGGTTAGTTGAGGCCGGATGTAACTAAGGCAGATTTATTTATCTTTATCAACCTTATTTTTGACTTCCCCGGTCTGGGTGTTTACTTTGTGCTTATGCTTCACGCCATTTTTTTCGCTCTTCACTTTATAGCCATTGTGTTTTTTGTGCTTACTAAAAGTGTTATGCACTTTTTGGCCGGCAGTGGATGTCTTTTTTACTTTTTCCTTGTTATCCTGGGCATGGACAGAAACGCCCATCCCAATTAC
>JBEPVC010000301.1:0-3056 GCA_041691235.1 Chitinophagaceae bacterium | reverse complement strand
ACTTTCTTAAAAGCTGAAAAAAACTCCGGTAAAATTATTTACCCTCCCGGTCTGTATATCTTTAATGCTTTTAATAAAACACCTTTCTCAAAAGTAAAAGTTGTATTGCTTGGGCAAGACCCTTATCATAATAAAGGGCAGGCACACGGTTTAAGCTTTTCAGTGCCGGATGGCATTGCAAAGCCACCTTCACTGATAAATATTTTTAAAGAGTTAGAAAGTGATCTTGGTATTTTACCACCAGTGAGCGGAAATCTTGAGAAATGGGCTTCAAGGGGAATATTACTTTTAAATGCTTCTTTAACCGTAAGACAAAATGAGCCTGGAAGTCACAGCAAGATTGGATGGCTGCAATTCACCGATACAGTTATTTCAAAAATTTCGGACCAAATGAATGGCATTGTTTTTTTGCTATGGGGAAAATTTGCCCAGGAAAAACAATCTCTGATTGATGAAACAAAACATTATGTTTTGAAGGCCGCACATCCATCGCCCTTTAGTGCAGAAAAGGGATTTTTTGGCTGCAGGCATTTTTCAAAAACAAATGAATTGCTTTCCCTTCAAAATAAAGAACCTGTAGATTGGAAACTTTAATTTCAAAATCGATCATTACACTGTGAAAAATATTTTTGCCAGAATTTTTGCTCTTTGGGCACTTGTTATTTTTATCATTACAATGTTGCCTGTTGCTTTGCTGATGTGGATTATAGGTATTTTAGAAGAACCGAATAAAACAAAAATTTTTCGGATAACTTCCAAAGTGTGGATGAGGATTTTTTTCTTTGCAACGGGCTGCCGCCTTAAAATTATTGGCAAAGAAAATTTTGAACCCGGAAAAGTATACATTGTAACCTGCAATCACAATTCTTTAATGGATGTGCCTTTAAGCACCCCTTTTATTCCAGGTCCGAACAAAACAATTGCAAAAGCAGAGATGGCTAAAATCCCTGTTTTCGGGCTTATATATAAACGCGGGTCAATCCTCGTAGACAGAAACGATAAGAACAGTCGCCGGGACAGCTTTAAAAAAATGAAAGAAGTTTTAAACCTTGGAATGCATATGTGCATTTATCCTGAAGGTACCCGGAATAAAACACAATTGCCATTAAAGGAATTTCATGATGGCGCATTTAAACTTGCTGTAGAAAATGAAACTGATATTCTCCCTTCCCTGATATTTAATACAAAAAAAGTTTTGCCTCCAGGTAAATCATTTTTCTTTTGGCCTTCAAAAATGGAACTCCATTTTTTACAGCCTGTTCCAGTAACTAAATTTGAAAATTTTGAAATACTCAAAGACAAACTACACAAAATAATGAGTGATTATTATTTTTTACATCACAAATAGAAGATGAAAATTTAGAAATTGGGAAATGAGAATCCAGATTATTACTCAATCATTTTGTTACGCATGCCATACATTATGAGACCACCTATTGTTTTAGCACCAACTTTGTTTTTCATATTCTGGCGAATAGTTTCAATAGTTCGTGGGCTTAAAAAAATTATTTTTGAAATCTCTTCTGTTGTTTTATCCTCACCCAGCAATTGTAGAATTTTCAGTTCTTTCTCGCTAAATGTAATGGGAACGTTGCTGCCGTAGTGATGGCGTACATTTTTCTTTTGCATCAGTTTACCCATAACCGCGTTATTCACCAGTTGGTTAAAGTAAAAATCTTCATTCATGCAAGTAAGAATTGCCTGGTATATTTCATCAGGATCAGTTGTTTTTGTAAGATAAGCGTTAGCGCCCATCTCCATCATTTTGCTAATCATTTGCTGATCATCGTACATTGTCAGCACAATTATTTTCACGTCTTGATATTCCTTTCTAAGCATTGAAATAGCGCTTATGCCATCTATTTCAGGCATTCTTATATCCATTAACAATACGTCCGGCGTTTTAATACTGATTTTATGCATTAGATCCTTCCCATCTTCCGCTTCCCAAATCATCTTTAAATTTTGCTTTGCTGAAAGGGCCATTTTAATCCCATCTCTGAAAATCTTATGATCGTCGGCTATAGCAATCTTAATTACATTGGATATTGACATGAATTTTTATTCGCTTATGGGTTCAGTAAAAATATAAAACATTAACGAAGAATAGACCAATCTATTACGCAATAAATCGATTATTTTTTTCAAAAAAGCTTTTTTTATAGTAAAACTACTATGATAGAAACCATATAATATTTTAGCGTTGATTTTCTAGTATCGTTTGTGCTTTCACTTGATTAATGTTGTAATTACATTTTTGAAAAAGAGCAATTATCCTTTAGTCTTTGAATGTTCGGGCATTGTTAAAACTGATCATTTGAAATTAGCAACTTCAAATTCTGTGGCTAATAATCCATTTGACTCATAAATCTTTACGGGTGAAACGACAATTTAAAAAATCATCACCTTAACAACCACCTGTTTCCAGTTTTCAAATTCCATTAATGTCTCTTTCTAAATTTTATAAAGAGACACTCTTTATTAAAATATTTTTTGCCTTTTTTTTTATTTTATTATTATTTATAGTATTTTTACTAAAGTAGAAATCAAAATGCATTCGTATAATCACCAAAAAACAAGATAGTAATTTTACTAAAATTTCAGAGTATTTTTACCCTTTCTTTTATAGCTTTTATACGTTGCAAATCTAGTAAAAACCCTTTACTGTATGGGGTTTCAACAAAAATAAGGTGAATTACTCATAAAATTATCGTTTGGAATAAATTTTCTTTTTTGAGAAGTTAGTGCTCAAAATACACATTAAACCACGTTAAAAAACTTAAAAACTTACAGCTATGATCAAAAAAGCACTTGAAACCAGGAGCCTCAGTGAAGTAGGAGAAGACATTGGTCTTACCGAAGGCATGCAACTAGTTAAAGCTTTCACAACTGCGAACCCTGAAGCAACAAAAGGTTATTACATCGGCCGCTACATTCTTGAGCAAATTATGTCTCAACCAGGTTGTGTTGGTATTAATTTCCGTAAATGTCTTTCAAATCTAAATGAAGAACATTTAGTTTATACAGGCGTTGATGCTGATGGAAAAGACATTCTT
>JBEPVC010000300.1:0-3066 GCA_041691235.1 Chitinophagaceae bacterium | reverse complement strand
AAAAGGTTGCGCATTGCTAATTTTAAAAAATTTCTTATCATATTAATATTTTTATTCTGTTCTTAAATTTTTTATGGGATTAGAAAATATCGCTTTTATTGTTTGAAAACCTATTGTAATTGCAGAGAGTAAAACTATCAGCATTATACCGGGAATAAATAAAACAGGCGAAAGCGTAATACGTTGTTGCATTGACTGTAGTAACATATTCCCTAAAAAATATGAAATGGGCATTGCAAGAAGGATCGCAATAATGATTACCTGTAAATAATGTTTGCTTAACAAAATACTCAGCGCCCTTGCATCTGCACCAATTACTTTTCTTATACTGATCTCTTTGGCTTTTGACTGAATAGTAAAAATTGTGATGCCAAGTAACCCAAGACACGAAATTGTAATCCCAATAAATGCAATGAAAGCGACCATCCATATCACCTCCTTCATTTCAGAAAAAATGGACTGGATCTCTTTGTTGTAAAACCTTCCCTCAAATGGATGGTACGGGTCTAATTTTTTCCATTTCTCTTCTAATTCTGCAACTGTTTGAATTGTATTGGTAGAACTCAATCCTAGATTTAGTATCTGCCAATTATTTGGATTGTAACGCAGCATCATTGGCGCCAATGCATACTCGGCGGGCTTAAATAAAAAATCTTTTACAACGCCCTGGATTAATAAAGTGGTGCTGTCGCCAGCAGTTACTGTTTTTCCAATTGCATCTGCAGGCGACCCCAATTTAAAATCAGCAACAAATTTTTCATTTACAATTAAAAACCTTTCATTTTTTTGCGCATTATCGGCAGCAAAATCTTTTCCGGCAACAAGCTGTAATTTAAAATTGGAAATATAATTTTCGTCAGTAAAATATTCTTTTACTCTTACGGCTTCTTTATCCTTATTTATTTTTACATCATCAGTCATGTCACTATAGTTTCCCATCAAATTTGATACAGCAGATATTTTTCCTACACCGGGTACTTTGCTAAATTCCTGCACCGCTGTCTGGTATTGCTGGCCTTGTAGATGAATATTGAATATTTGTGTTTGGCCTGTTCCGAAATTAATATTTACTGCATGCTGCATTTGCCGGTATGTAATGGTTACAAGGATGACGAATATTAGCGAAACCATAAATTGAATTACCAGCATTCCTTTACGCATACCCAGGTGCCGAAATATTTTCAGATTTTGAAATTTGTTCATCAGCGCAAGCGGCTTTATCCTGGACAAAATAGTTGCAGGAATAATTCCGGCAACTATACCTGTTATAAATGCAAATGCAATAAACATAATAATAACAGGCACATCAATAACAAACCTGATATCGGCAAGAGTAATGAAACTGAAGGTTTTAATTTGAGGAATGAGCCATTGTAGTAACAACAGAGCAAATAAAAGTGCTAATAAAGAAGTGATGACAGACTCTATAAGTATTTGAAAAAAAATAAGTCTGCGTGAACTTCCTACAACTTTTCTCAAAGCAACTTCTTTCATCCTGCTCATAGCTTTTGCTACAGTAAGATTGGTGTAATTAAATGCCGCGAAAAGAATAATTACAAAAGCTAATACTCCCATAAACCATAGCGCAACCTGTGGCAACGCCTTACCCATATTGTTTGATAATAATGGGCCTGGAGTTATTTTATTGAGTGACTGTAATTTAAATTTGTAGGCTTTGTCTCTTAGTTCGAGCTGAACATTTTTATACCTGCTATCTGATATATCTGAAAGAATTTTTTCAACTTTCGATGGGGTAACGCCGGGTTTTAGTTTTATGTAGGAATAAGTTGAATAATAGTTTAACCAATTATCAGTAACATGATCAAATAATATTTTATCTTTTTCAAGCGCAGGAATAGTGGATGAAGAGGCCAATGCTTCATATTCCAAATGTGTTTTGCCTGGGAACTCATTTAATACACCTGTTACTGTAAACATGCCTACGCCTTTCACCTCTACAGGCTTCCCCATTGCATTTCCTGAGGGAAATATTTTGTTGGCTAATTGATTGGTAAGAATAATGGTGAAAGGTTCCTTTAAAGCTAACACACTGTTACCCTCTTTTAAAGTGAAATTAAAAACATTAAAAAATGCGGGGTTTGTAAAAAATCCATTGAAAGAAAATTGCCTTTCACCAGAAACAATATCACCATTTAATCCCCTTATTAACGATGTTGATGCTTCTGTAACCGGATAGGTGTTCACGAGAGAAGAAGCAACAACCAATGGTGAAGATGCATACGGCTCAACGCTGCCATCTTTCCTTATGGCTTCTGTGTTAATACGGTAAATCCTTTCTGCATCTTTATGAAAAGTGTCATAACTGTTGGCATCTTTAAGTATAATTATAAGTAAACAACATACGGCCATACTTATGGCTAATCCCACAATATTGATAAATGAGAAAGCACGATGTTTCCAAAAATGCCTTAGCGTTGTTACAATAAAACTTTTTAGCATAATTATTTTTTTATTCTGTTCTCAAACTTTTTACCGGGTTCATTAATGCAGCTTTTATTGATTGAAAACTTACAGTTAGTACAGTTATGAGTATTGTAATAATTCCGGTTAAAGCAAAAATGATCCAGCTGATATTTATGCGATACGTAAAATCCTGCAGCCATTTGTTCATCGCAAACCATGCCAGCGGTGCGGCAATTACAAATGCAACAATTACCAGGCGAACGAATTGACCGGATAATAAAACTGCAATATTACTAACACTTGCACCCAGCACTTTTCTTACACCAATTTCTTTTCTTCTTTGTTGAATTGCGTATGCTGATAATCCAAATAAGCCAAGACAGGCAAGCAATACAGCAATACCCGCAAAAATATTCAACACTTTCCCCAGTCTTATTTCTGCACTGTAAAGCTTGTTATAATTTTCATCCAGGAAAGAATATTCAAAAGGCCTGTGCGAAACCAAAGTTTTCCATTTTCTTTCTAAAAATGAAATTGTATTAGGCAAATTATTACCTGAAATCTTAACCATTAATATACTTCCGTAGGTATCAGGAAATAAAACCAATGGTTTAATAGGATCATGTAAAGAAGCAAAATGAA
>JBEPVC010000299.1:0-3075 GCA_041691235.1 Chitinophagaceae bacterium | reverse complement strand
AACAAATGGTTTTTATACGCAATCATTATTGTTGTAAGCTATCTTATGATTTCTAATCTTAGAATGATGGCTCTTAAATTTCCTGATAGCAAAAAAAATAATATTCAAAAACTAATTTTACTGGCTATTGGAATAATAGCCGCAATCTTTTTGAATTGGTTTGCAGTTCCTATAGTTTTTATATTCTATGTTTTATTATCATTATCAACTTCTAAAATAAAAAGTGAATGAATTTTGTTGCAGAAATAAAAGTAATGCCACTTAAAGAATTACTGGATCCGCAGGGCAAAGCCGTTATGGGCGGCCTTTCCAATTTGGGTTTGAAAAATATTGATGATGTAAGAATTGGTAAGCATATCCAATTAAATATTGAGGCAGAGAATGCCGGCGAAGCAAAAAAAATTGCTGAAGACGCTTCTAAAAAGTTGCTGGCAAACCCGGTAATGGAAGAATTTGAAATTATAATTAGCTGATTGGCTAATTAGCAAATTGGCTAATTAAAATGCTTTACATCGTTCCATCTCCTATAGGCAATCTTGCTGATATAACTTTCCGGGCTATAGAAGTTTTGAAAATGGTGGATCTCATATTGGCTGAGGATACAAGAACTTCGTCTAAGCTGCTTCGTTACTATAATATTGAAAAGCCTACAACACCTTACCATCAGCATAACGAGCACAAAATAATTTCTCATTTAATCACGCAACTTCAGAGTGGTAAAACTATGGCGTTGCTTACAGATGCAGGTACTCCGGGCATAAGCGATCCGGCTTTTTTACTTGTTCGTGAATGTATAAAAAACGAAATTAAAGTTGAATGTCTTCCCGGCGCTACAGCGTTTGTACCTGCGTTGATAAACAGTGGGCTGCCAATAAATAATTTTTGCTTTGAAGGTTTTTTGCCTTTGAAAAAAGGTAGACAAACATTTCTAAAGAGAATAGCTGATGAAGAGCGCACAATGATTTTTTATGAAAGCCCAATGCGGGTTGTAAAAACTTTGCAGGATTTTATTGAATATTTTGGGAGCGAAAGAAAATGTTCTGTGAGTCGTGAATTGACAAAAATTTTTGAAGAAAATAAAAGGGGAACATTGCAGGAAGTACACGATTATTTTAATGCGAAGAATGTGAAGGGTGAGATAGTAATAGTAGTGGAAGGAAAATAAAGTAGTTACAGCTATGCTGTGTTTCATTTTCATTTTAATTTTTTATAACCTCTATTTTTGCGATGTTTAGAAATATTGTTCTCTTAAATTATAGTCATGAATAAAAAATTTAGCCTGTTATTAATTTTAAATTTTGCATTTCTAATTGCATTATACGCACAACCCGATCGTTGGCAACAAAGAGTGAAATATACCATGAATGTAGTTGTTGATGTCAACTCCAACCGCTTTACAGGAATTCAAAAATTAGAATACACAAACAATTCTCCCGATAAACTTGACAGAGTTTTTTTTCATTTATACTGGAATGCGTTTCAGCCGGGAAGTGAGATGGATGTAAGAAGCCAGGAACTTGGCAAGGTATTAATTAATGGAAGGCCCGACTGGGATGGGCGTGTAAGAGATCGCATTTCAAAACTTACTCCTTCAGAAATAGGATATCAAAAAATAAAATCCTTAAAAATGAATGGTGTAGAACAACCATTAAAATACCATGGAACTATTTTAGAAGTTGATCTTACTAAACCCATTCAGGGAAAAAGTACAGTGAATTTTGATTTAGTTTTTGAAGCACAGGTGCCTGTACAAATAAGGCGAAGTGGCCGTGATAATGCTGAAGGAATTCGTTATAGCATGAGCCAGTGGTATCCTAAAATGTGTGAATACGATTATGAAGGCTGGCATCCTACACCCTATGTTGCCAGGGAGTTCTATGGGGTTTGGGGCGACTATGATGTTACAATAAAAATTGATAAAACATACAAAATTGCCGGAACAGGGGTATTGCAAAATGCTTCATCTATTGGTTGGGGTTATGATATGCCCGGGACTCCTTTAAAAGATATTTCTTCTGCAAAACGTACGTGGCATTTTGTTGGAAATAATGTGCATGATTTTGTGTGGGCAGCCGATCCCGACTATGAACATCTTGTAAGGAAAGAAGATGGCGTTGTTTTAAATGTGGTGTATAAAAAGGTAGATTCATTGGAGAAAAACTGGCAAACTATTGCTGATGCTGCAGTAACTGTGCTTCCTTATATGGAAAAGCATTTTGGTAAATATCCTTATCCACAATATTCCTTTATACAAGGTGGCGATGGCGGGATGGAATATCCAATGGCTACATTAATAAAAGGCCCCGGCCTCGGAACTATTTTCCACGAATGGATGCATAGTTGGTACCAGATGATGCTCGGTACAAATGAAAGTCTGTATCCATGGATGGACGAGGGTTTTACGACATATGCTGAAGGGGAAGTAAGTGCCTACTATAATAAAGTAAAGAATATAAAAGAAGATTCGGAAAATGGTCTTCCTGAAAACCATGCAGGTTCTTATCGCGGATATTATTTTTTGTTAAAGCAAAAGCTGGAGGAGCCTCTTACAACGCATTCAGATCATTACAATACAAATTTAGGATATAGCATCAATGCTTATTCAAGAGGGGATATTTTTTTGGAGCAACTAGGCTACATCGTTAGTGACTCAGTGAGAGATAAAATCTTACTGCAATATTATAAGCTTTGGAGATTCAAGCATCCCAATGCATCAGACTTTGTAAAAGTAGCACAGGATGTAAGTGGCATACAACTCGACTGGTATAAAGAGTATTGGGTATCTACCGTAAAAACTATTGACTATGGCATTGATAGCTTATGGGAAGATAGCGGGATTTCAAAAATCAGGTTAAAAAGAGTTGGCCAAATGCCGATGCCTGTTGATCTTGAATTTACTTTTAAAGATAGCAGTAAGGAACTTCACTATATTCCTTTGGATCTTATGTTTGGTGGCAAGCCTGCAGAAAATAATGAAACCCGTATTGTTCATAATGAATGGAACTGGACTAATCCAACTTATGTTGTTGAAATTAAGCACCCGCTGGCAGATTTAATTAAAGTTGAAATTGATCC
>JBEPVC010000298.1:0-3082 GCA_041691235.1 Chitinophagaceae bacterium | reverse complement strand
GATTGTCCTTTTGGTATGTACATAGCCTGGGGCAAAGAATATATTCAATTGTATAACGATGGTTACCGTCCTATTCTTGGCGCCACAAAACATCCGCAGGCATTAGGCATCAGCACACGCAAAACTTTTGAAGAAATATGGGATACCATAGGACCCATGTTTGATGGTGTGATGGAGGGTACACCGGTTGGCTTTCCCGACTTTATTTTGCAATTGGACAGGAATGGTTTTTTGGAAGAATGTTTTTTTGATTTCTCTTACAGTCCTATCCGGTTAGAAGATGGTGAAGTAGGTGGTGTGCTGGTTACGGTGATTGAAACTACGGAAAAAGTAAATAGTTTTAAAAAATTAACGGAAAGCAATGACCAACTTAATTTCGCTATTGAAGCAACGGAATTAGGTACCTGGGAATATAATCCGCTAACAAATAAATTTACCAGCAATAACCGGCTTAAAGAGTGGTTTGGCCTGCCGCATGAAGCGGAGATTGACCTTTCACTGGCAATAGATGTGATGGATGAAAAAGACAGGAGCCGGGTTGCAGATGCTATACAAAAAGCTTTGCAATATGAATCTGGTGGGCTTTACGATATTGAATACGGTATCATAAATCCTGTAACAAAACAGGAACGTATTGTAAGAGCCAAAGGAAGAGCATGGTTTGGGGAGGATAAGGCAGCTTACCGTTTTAATGGAACGCTACAGGATATAACCGGACAGGTAATTGCCAGGAGAAAGATTGAAGCAAGCGAAGCCAGGCTTCTAAATTTTATTATGCAGTCGCCTGCAATGCTTGCCTTGCTTAAAGAACCCGAGCACCGGATTGAATTAATAAGCCCCCTTTACGCACAGTTTCTGGGTAACCGCGAAGTTATAGGTAAAACGTTTCTTGAAGCGATTCCGGAAATTAAAGGGCAAGGATTTATTGAGCTGCTTGATAAGGTTTACAAAACCGGGGAAGCTTTTACCGGAAACGAAATGCCCGTCATGGTAGATAGAGGCAACGGACTTCAACAATTTTATCTGAATTTGACCTGCCAGCCATTTAAAAATGAGAAAGGTGAAACAGAAGGCGTTTTAGTTTTTGCTTACAATGTAACAGCACAGGTAACAGCACTCAAAAAGATTGAAGAGGCTAATCAACAGTTACGCGTTACTGCCACACTCACTGAAAATATTGCCGATGCGGTGGTCGGTACTGATATGAATTATAAAACTATCAGTTGGAACAAAGGCGCAGAAAATCTGTATGGATATGCAGGCGAAGAAGTAATGGGAAACTATGCAATGGAACTTCTACGCACGCAATTTATATCAGATGAAGACAGGCAAGCATGGCCAAAAGCTTTAGATGCCACAGGCAAATGGCAAGGTGAAGTAGTGCAGTCCAAAAAAGACGGTACACTTGTGAGCGTGCTCGTATCCATTGCTTATGTGTATGATGAAAACGGGAAACCCATTGCGGCAGTTGCTGTGAACCGCGATATTACCGAACGGAAAAAAGCAGAAGAAAAAATAATAGAAAGCGAAACAAAATTCAGAACGCTTTCAGAAACCATTCCTCATATGATATGGACGGCAACACCCGATGGAAAGAAAAATTTCTTCAACCAATATTTTCTCGATTACACAGGTTTATCTTTTGAAGAATTAAAAGGTGATGGATGGCAGTCAATTATTTTTCCTGATGACCTCAAAAAAGAATTACAACAATGGCATCATACTCTTAAAACCGGAGAAGATTTCAGAATTGAAAAGCGCGTTCGCCAGCACGATGGAACTTACCAATGGCATCTAAGTCATAGCATCGCTCAAAAAGACAAACAGGGAAACATTGTTGGATGGATAGGAACCAATACAGATATTCATGAGCAGAAAATAAAAGAACAGCAAAAGGACGAATTTATAAGCATTGCCAGCCATGAAATGAAAACACCGCTTACTACTGCGAAAGGCTATATTGAATTACTGCTGCTTTCATTAAGTGAAGAAAATCAAACTGCCCTATACGCCACCAAAGCTAATCAAGCCGTGGAGCGGTTGCACGACCTGGTCACAGAATTATTAGATGCCAGCAGAATACAAAATGGGCAGTTGAATTATACTATCACCACTTTTGATTTTAGTAAAATGGTAGATGAAACTATTGAAATTATGCAGCACGGTACAAAAACCCACAGCATACATAAAACCGGAAACTATTTACAACAAATAACCGGCGATAGAGGCAGGCTGCAACAGGTACTGATTAATTTATTAAGCAATGCTATAAAATATTCTCCCAACGCTAACAGGGTGTTGGTTAAAATTGAGGAACAGGGTAATAAAATTCAGGTAGCGGTTCAGGATTTTGGTGTTGGTATGTCGGGTATGCATTTGGATAAAATTTTCGACAGGTACTACCGGGTGCAGGAACATGCTGTTCATTTCCAGGGATTGGGCATTGGGTTATATATATCCAACACTATTATTCAAAGACATGAAGGTAGAATGTGGGCAGAGAGTGAACCTGAAAAAGGAAGTACATTTTATTTTACGCTGCCAATATAAATAGTTATATATTTCTTATACCACAGGATATTTAATTATGAAAAAGGTTATACTTATTTACGATGATGATGAAGAAATTTTACTCTTATGCAGAGCCATTTTATCTAAGTATGATTTTGTTGTAGAAACTTTATCAAACTGTGAAAATATTCTAAGTGATATTCAAACCTTCAACCCTGATCTTATTCTGATGGACTTATGGATTCCTATAATTGGTGGTGAAAAGGCAATTGAAATTGTAAAGCAAAATGAAAGTACAAAACAAACTCCTGTTTTAATATTTTCTGCAAATGCAGATATTAAAGACATCAGTAAAAAAGTAAATGCAGACGGCTATGTAGAAAAACCATTTATCATCAAAAATTTTATTGCAACAATACAAAGACATTTATGTTAGACCACATTTTCGAGACACCCGCCGTTGGCGCAAGCATCCGCTTGTGCCATTTACTAAAAGAGAGTTTAAAATTATTTAATCAATAACATTTTCGATTAGCCTATACAGTTATAAAAGTAAAAAATTATAATCTAC
>JBEPVC010000297.1:0-3140 GCA_041691235.1 Chitinophagaceae bacterium | reverse complement strand
GAAGATGACAGAACTCAAAGAACGATTACTGAAGGAAGTTTTAATAACATTCCATATTGATCTTTTGAAAAAAAATTCAAATTGTATAAAAAATAAAGGCTGCAAATTTTAAGTGCAGCCTTTATTTTTTATTTAGAAATTTATTTATATAAATTTTCAAGCTCGGTTTTCATATCAGTTACCGAAGCGGACGTATTCTCAGTAGAATTTGAAAATAATGATTTTGCATCTAAATCATTTCCATAAAATGCTTTATCAGCTTTTTGATCAATATCAATAGCAGAGCCACTCAAACTAATGCCTGCAAATAAACCTTTGCTGCGTGAGTATGAATAAACTTCAGCCTCCATTTTGTAATCAGTGCTTGCTGATGAGTTACGCCCAACAGGACCTGCAGTAGCAGAAATGTCTCCACCAAGTGTGAAACTGCCATTGCCTATTTTTTCAAGCGTTTCCTTGTCTTTAAAAATTAATACAAGATCAATGGATTGAACTCCGACCTGCAAACCAACACTGCCGCCGGTGATAGTAACAAATACAGGGTTGCTCCATGTTCCATCTTCAAGTTTTACCATGGCAATACCTTTTCCTCTTTTGGCGGCTAATACAAAACCGCCATTTAAAAGTCGCGGAACTATAATAATACCCTGCGTAATTTTTAAAAGATCTGACGGAATACTTTCTTTCATTGTACCAAAATCTTTCAGTACCTGTGTGGTCGCATTAATTTTATCTTCTTGTTTTTCCTGGCTCCTGGCTTGTGTAAAAAACAAACAGCAAATAGTTAGCAGGAAAAATAATTTAGAAATTTTTGAAGTCATGATGTAGTAAATTTTAGAATTAAAATTAAAACATACGTTACAACATTGGTGCCATTGTAAATCCTTTATCTAAAAATCAAACTAAAGTTTCGTTGACGATATAGCATAAAACAAAAAGCTGCCTCAATTGAGACAGCTTTTAAAGCTATATAAGAAATAAATTTATTCAGCAGCTGCGGCACTTTCGCCATTGGCAACTTCATTTGTAGAATCTGATGTTTCTTTAGGTTTTGAAGGAGCTTCCGTTCTTTTTGCCACAGGCTGGCGACTTGTTGTCCGGCTTTTTTTATGCGACTCCTGGCGTTTTGCAAATTCTGATTCATGTTCAGTGCTCCACTTGGTAAATTTTTCCATCGCGGTCGCTTCATCAAATAAGCCAAGTGTAACACCGCGAAGCAAATGCTTCAAATATAGCACACCTTTAAAGCTAAGGATGCGACGCACAGTATCAGTAGGCTGTGCACCTTTGTGCAGCCATTCCAATGCTTTCTGGCGATCAATCTGGATACTTGCCGGAACAGTTAAAGGGTTATAAGAGCCTAATTTCTGGATGAATTTACCATCCCGTGGGCTACGTGCGTCTGCAACAACTATAAAGTAAAACGGTCTTTTTTTTGAACCATGACGTTGCAATCTCATTTTTACAGCCATAAAAAATAGAAATTTTTTTGGGTTGTTATTAAATTTGGTTTCTAAAGGATTGCGAAGATAAGGGGTGCAAATGAAAATTACAAATCAATGTAGAAAAAACAAAATTCCTGGAGTTAATTTTATTTTTTTCCAAGACCGGCCATCTTCCCCATCGGCATTTTATTCATCATTTTCATCATGTTTTTCATCTGGTCAAATTGTTTTATAAACTGGTTAAGTTCGGCGATATCTTTTCCACTTCCCTTGGCAATACGCAGTTTCCGGCCTGGGTTTATAATATCAGGGTTTCGACGTTCTTCAAGCGTCATAGAATTTATCATTGCTTCAATGCCCTTAAAAGAATCATCATTAATGTCAACATCTTTTATTTGCTTACCAACGCCCGGTATCATTCCCATAAGATCTTTCAAGTTTCCCATCTTCTTTATTTGCTGCAGTTGCGTTTTAAAATCTTCGAAATCAAACTGGTTTTTTCTAATCTTTTTTTCAAGTCTTGCGGCCTGGGCTTCATCAAATTGTTCCTGCGCTTTTTCGACAAGGCTTACAATATCTCCCATGCCTAATATGCGCTGCGCCATACGCTCAGGATAAAACACATCAAGTGTATCCATCTTTTCCCCGCTACTTACAAATTTTATTGGTTTGTTTACGGTAGATTTGATTGAAATGGCGGCGCCACCTCGTGTATCACCATCTAGTTTTGTAAGTACAACTCCTGTATAGTCGAGTCTTTGATTAAACGCTGCCGCCGTGTTCACAGCGTCCTGGCCAGTCATACTATCAACAACAAATAAGATCTCTTTTGGAGATACAGCATTTTTTATGTTTGCTACTTCAGTCATCATAACTTCGTCTATGGCTAACCGTCCGGCAGTATCAATTATTACAACATTTTTATTTTTGGCTTTTGCTTCTTTAATAGCATTCTGAACAATAACAACAGCATCCTTATTTTCCGGTTCATTGTATACATCAATGCTTATTTGCTCACCTAATATTTTTAGCTGCTCAATTGCAGCGGGGCGATAAATATCTGCGGCCACAAGTAAAGGAGATTTACCTTTTTTAGTTTTAAGATAGTTGGCGAGTTTTCCGCTAAATGTTGTTTTACCACTACCCTGCAAACCCGCAATTAAGATTATGGCAGGATTGCCGCTTAAATCAAGCTCTGTTTCACTTCCGCCCATTAATTCAGCAAGCTCATCTTTAACAATTTTTACCATTAACTGGCCGGGACTAATTGAATTGATAACCTTTTCGCCAGAGGCCTTCTCTTTTATACTATCTGTAAAATCTTTGGCAATTTTATAATTCACATCAGCATCCACCAAGGCACGCCTGATTTCTTTTACTGTTGATGCAATATTTAGTTCCGTTATTCTTCCCTGTCCTTTGAGATTTTTGAATGCACTGTCTAACTTATCACTTAATGATTCGAACATTTTTTCTTTTTTTTAATGGCTATTGATAGAAATAAACAGAATAAAGTCTGTTTTTCGACACGGCAAATTTATGAAAATTGATGATGTTAATTTTTAACCTGGTTACAGAACGAAAGTTAGCAGGTAAATGCAATATTGGAAAAGGTGGAATAGTTGTCCCACGAGGATTCGAACCTCGACAAACAGAATCAAAATCTGTCGTACTACCTTTATACTATGGGACAAT
>JBEPVC010000296.1:0-3165 GCA_041691235.1 Chitinophagaceae bacterium | reverse complement strand
TTCAGAAAAACAGTAGCCGTTGTAGAACTAAGTGAATTGGTTTCCATTTTTGCTACAGAAATACCGGGGAAAGCCTTTGTAGGATTCCAGATATCACCAAGGTCGGCATTAATGTCTTTATAAGTATTTATAAAGAGAAAATTAGGTGAATTCATTTCATCAGTTCCGCCAACTTTTTCGAAAAGCCCCCAGAATGTCAATGCGCCTTTGTCAACTGCATTCTTTGCTACTTTGCTCCAATACGTAGTTTCGCGTTTAACAAATTCAGCAATCTTATCAGAAGCAACATAGCGGTATTGATACATGGTTACTTCCTGCGCGTGCAAAGTTTGGCTGCTGCTTACAATAAATGCCGTGAATAGAATACCGCAAAGCATTTTTGCAAAAAAATTTCTTTTCATTTTTTTAGTTTTAATTATTTAATAAGAAAATTAATAAAAAGGCGTTATTGCAGTTGCGAACCGTATTCATGCGGGGGGATTGATGTACGTAAGATAATATTATTTTGGGGTTGGTGCAAGATTAAAAAAATGCTTTCATGTTGTTCACATCAACAACTACATTTACTTATTCAACACATCTTTTTTATAATCAGGATCCATATCGGGCTTACGCAATCCTGCTACTTCATCTGCCATTAATATAAACACATTCCAGCACAATCCTTTTGTAGATTGCCACCAACTATCGGTTGTACGCCATTTTGTAGGTATAAATTCTTTGCTGAATGGCCACTTAGGATTAAGATAAATTTCTGCCCACACCCTGTTTTCCATTAGCATTTTTGCTTTGCTCCAGCCGTGTTTTACCCCTACTACATAAGCGCAATACTCGGCCCTGAACCAACTACCGCCATTATAATAAAATCCATCACTTTTTCCATTGCTATAATTTTCTTCACCAAATTTTTCAAAGGGTTGATAATCTGCGCTGAGATATGCAAACCTATTTGCATCTTTTGTTAACCTTACGCAAATCGGTGCAGTAGTACCATACTCAGGATGAGGTGAATTAGACACTTTATTCAAAACAGGAATTTGATCCAGATGATTTTTCACCATTTCATCTGTAAGCATGGGCCTGTTAAATAACCATAAAGAAAAAAATTCCGGTTCAAGGTCGGTAAGGGTGATGATGTCAGGAAAATTTCGATCAAATAGTAAATGCTTTCTTTTTACATCATAAAAATTCCTATATTCTTTTTCTGCCTTTTGAATATATGTTTCCGAAATATCAAAACCTAATTCTTTTATTGTTCTCAATGCGATAGCCAGCATGCCCTGGTTAACACCCAAGCGATCTGTTTTAGGATTAAAATCAACAATATCTACCTGGCTCAAAGAAAAATGAGATTTGCATTTTCCATCTTTGTCAGCATCAAATTCGTTCAATACATAATCAACTGCTTTTTTAATTTTTTCCTGCGGAAGCGTAACGCCGAACCGGCGCTTGTTCATCATTGCCCAGATGAGCCATTCAATCGTTGCTTCATTGTCCTTTGCTTCCACCGAACCCATCAATGGCGTAATAATAGTGCCGATGCCGCCCTTAGGTGTTTGCGTTTTCCCCCATTGTTCCCAGATGCTTAGGTTGAGCTGTTTATTGTAAGTTGATATGGTAGAAAAATAAGAATCCCTGTTGTACATATCCGGTGCATAATTCATATTAGGTACATTAAAAGGCGTAAAATCGTTTACATCAGTTATCCATGTAAGCATATTAAAATTGGCATATAACATTTTTTCAATTAAAGATCCTTTAAAGCCCTTTGCTTCGGCTAACCGTGACTGTGATGAGATCATAAATTGCTGGTGCGATTTCCACGGCTCAACAAAAATATAAGTAGTCTTTTCTACTTTTTTACCAATTGGAAGAATATTGTAAGGTTCCTGCTGAGGCTGATGTTCCGTAAATTGTAAATCCTTTATCTGCAGATTACATTCTTTTCCTGATTGAGTGCCAATAAACATTGAGACGCTATCATTTTCAATATAAGGCACTAATATGCTTCCTTTAAAAAAAGTCCATTCGCTATCTACAGCAGGAAAGTTATCAATGTACTTCACGCCATCTTCCAGCTCAATGGTTTTTTGTCCATCCTTAACTCTGAAAAGTTTTATTGCAACAGGTGTATTTCCTTTGCTCGAAAAAGAAATAGTATAAACTTTTTGATCTTTAAATGGCGCAATAAATTCTATCCCGGCTCTACCACCCTGGTGGGCTGTTATTGAAATAAGATTATCTTTTTTTTCCACTTCAGCATTGCCTTCCTTTCGATAAGCAAAAGGCATTTTTAAAACAGTTTCCTTTCCTGCATCAAGATTATACATTTCACCAAATGTTTGCCTGATGTAATTATTATTTTGTTGTCTTTCCGATAAAGTAGCAACAGAAAATAAGTTAACGTCAGGTAATTTTCGCATTCCTACAAAACCACCACCACGACCACTAAACCGGCGACGTGTGTTTCTTGTATATTGGTTTTTATAACCAGCGTCTGTTAAAAAGCCAACCACTTTATCATCAGTAGTAATAAAGCCTGTTGCAGGAAACATTTCATGTGCAAAGCCGCCGGGAAAACTATCATGCTCAAATGTTACATATCTTTTTGGTATTTCTGCGGGCCTTTCAGTTTCCTTTAATATATAAAGCATATCCGGCATAGATGGCTGAAACAATTGAATAGTTTTTTTAATAATATTCTCATTAACTACCTCGTAGGTTACAGTGGAAGACAGGTTAGCATCAAACTCATTTATGTAAGAATCTCTTTGCAAAGTGATGCTCTTTTCATTTCCCGTCCATGCCTGTGCTTTCCATTGCTGCATATTTGCAATAGTGCTTAAGTCGTTATTAAACATTTGCAGTGAAAATTCCTCCGTATTAGTAACGAGCAACTGATTGCCATCATAAATATCTACATGAAAACCGGACTGTTTATCGCCAGCCATTTTTAGATGCAGGCGCTGACCTTTGACAAAAGAGCTGTTTAATAGAACACATACATAGAGCAAAAAAAAAGGAAGTCTCACTTTGATCATGGACATATAAAAAATTTGAGACTTAAAAGTACAGCTATTGGTAAGCCGGGCTGAAAAAATTATTTTCAACAAAAAAGGGAATTAGTATAAGCAGTTAATTTTTTAGCACCGTTTTATTTCATAG
>JBEPVC010000295.1:0-3186 GCA_041691235.1 Chitinophagaceae bacterium | reverse complement strand
GAATGAGAAAGCAGCAGTATGGTTGCTCGAAAATATTTTTATTGATTCAGATATTCCGTTTGTTATCGCAGGAAAAAATCCAGCCGGCTTCTTGCAAAAATTTTCCCGGAAATTTAAAAATTTGACTATTGTGGCAAATCCATCTGCGGATAAAATGGATGATCTTATTAAAACAGCACAGTTGCACTTGCTGCCGTCTTTCAACAATACCGGGATTAAAATAAAATTATTACATGCACTTTTCAACGGCAGGTTTATTATTACAAATACAGCGGGTGTAGAAGGTTCAGGATTGGAATCGCTTTGTGAAATTGCAAACGCGAAAGAAGAATGGAAGAATTCAATTAATCATTTTTTTCAAAAAACATTTACAGAAGAAAATATTAATGAAAGGAAAATTTTATTAAAAGGGGCTTACAACAATGTTGACAACGCTAAAAAACTTATCCAATTGATATGGTAGCATTATCCCACACTTTTCCTCTTTCAGTTTTTATAGTGCGTGCAGGAAATTTATTGATAACAGGATAATCATGTGTGGCCATTATGATAGTAGTTCCATAATCGCGGCCTATCTGAAATAATAATTGCATTATCTCATCAGATGTTTCAGGATCAAGATTACCTGTGGGCTCATCAGCAAGAATAAGTTTCGGTGAATTTAAAAGTGCTCTTGCAATATCAACACGCTGCTGTTCGCCGCCACTCAATTCAAATGGCATTTTAAATCCTTTCGTTTTTAAGCCAACCTTATCAAGAACGTCGGCAATTTTTTCATCCATTAATTTATTATCTTTCCAACCGGTCGCTTTCAAAACAAATTTCAAATTCTCATTTACGTTTCTATCAGTAAGCAATTGAAACTCCTGGAAAACCACGCCAAGGTTTCTGCGCAGGTAAGGAACT
The DNA here is from genome assembly GCA_041691235.1 of Chitinophagaceae bacterium. GTDB lineage: Bacteria > Bacteroidota > Bacteroidia > Chitinophagales > Chitinophagaceae > Ginsengibacter. Next base: position 2,280 of record JBEPVC010000295.1, on the reverse strand, counting down.
TTTTTCCAATCAATTGTAGGAAGATCGTAACCTACCACATTGCCCTCGCCTTCAACAAGCTTTAGGTCTCCATATAAAGTTTTAAGAAGGCTTGATTTACCAGTTCCGGTTTTACCAACAAGATATACAAACTCACCGCGATTTACCGCAATGTTTACATCTTGCAAAATGAGAGATTCGCCCTGGTAAATATTTGCGTTTCGCAATTCTAAAATTTGTTCCGCCATATTCTTTGCTTGTACAATTAATTTTTTTCAATAACAAAACTTAATGCAGCCGTGCTGCAAAGTTAGTTTTATAATTATATTTTTATTAAAAGAAATAATACACAACTGTTAAAAAAATAAAAAATAGAAATAAAACTAAAAAATTAGTTGTTAAACTAACAAATTAGTTTTAGTTTTGTTTCAGAGATAAAAGTTTATTTAAAAATGAAAGTACTTACAAAGGCCGAAGAGCAAATAATGCAGGTAATCTGGAAACTTGATAAATCATTTCTACGGGAAATTATTGACGAGCTTCCAAATCCCAAGCCGCATCAAAACACTGTGTCGACGATTCTAAAAATTCTTGTTGAAAAAGATTTTGCAGGAATAAATATTATCGGGAGAAATCACCAGTATTACCCGTTAGTTAATAAAGATGCTTACTCAAAAGGAAGCATGAAATCACTTGTGAAAAAATATTTTGAAGGTTCATTCTCCAATGCAGTTTCGTCTATGGTAAAAGAAAATAATCTTAGCATTGAAGAGCTTGAGTTGCTTTTGAAACAATTAAAAAAAGGAAAATAAATTATTTGTATGATAACACTTGCCTGGTATTTGTTGAAAATAATTATCTGCTCGGGTATTTTATGCGGCTACTATTTTTTGGCATTAAGAAATAAAATATTTCACCGGTGGAACCGGTTTTATCTCCTTGCTGCCATCCTGCTCTCTCTAATTGTGCCGTTAATGAAAATAAATATTTTTCAAAATAATACTAATAAAGGAACTGTTGTTCAAATGTTGCAAACGATTAACGCCGGAGATGAAGCCGTAATTGCATACAGCAGGAATAACGGTTTTCATTTAAACTCAGAAAATATAATCGGCATATCTTATTTATCAATTACCGTTATATTTTGCTCTATCTTTTTAATTGCATTGTATAAAATAAAAGTTTTAAAGAAAAAATATCCTGAAACAAAAATTGAAGGAATCAATTTTATAACAACTAACGAAAAAGGGACTCCATTTTCATTTTTCAATTCTATTTTCTGGAACAACGCCATTGATCTTTACTCAAAGCCGGGACAGCAAATTTTCAATCATGAAATTGCCCATGTAAAAGAGAAACATTCTTACGATAAAATATTTATGAATGTAGTTCTCATATTTTTTTGGATCAATCCTTTCTTTTGGCTGATGCGAAAAGAACTGAATATGATTCATGAATTTATTGCAGATAAAAAAGCGGTAGAAGATAATGACATCAGCGCTTTTGCAGAAATGATCTTGCAAACCGTTTATCCGGGGCAAATATTTTCAGTTACAAATAGTTTTTTCTATTCACCCTTAAAAAGAAGACTCCTCATGCTCACAAAAAACAAAAACCCGAAAGTAACTTACTTAAGCAGGCTGCTTGTATTGCCTCTTGCAGCAATAGTATTTTTTGCGTTTACATTAAAAGTAAAAAAGGAAACAAACCCAGGAGGCTATGATGGAAAAACAATTACAGTTGTTATTGATGCCGGCCATGGCGGTTCTGATTATGGCGCAATTTCGCCCGATGGCATGAAAGAAAAAGATATCAGTCTTTCTATTGCAAAAAAAATTGCAGAATTAAATTCAAATGAAAACATTAAGATTTTGCTTTCAAGAGATAACGACAAATTAGTTCCCGTAAAAGATAGAGTTGAATTTGCAAAAGCTAATCATTCGGATTTATTTATATCAATTCATGTAAACGCATCAGATAACAACAATTTAAATGGCTTTTCAATCCTTATTGATAAAAATAATACCGGCAAAAATAAATTACTTGCCTCAGGGCTGATACAGGAATTAAAAAAATCTTATACCACCGACGATGTAATTACAATACGAAAAAATGGTGTTTGGGTACTTGATAACAATGTTTGCCCTGCCGCACTTATAGAATGCGGCTACCTATCCTATCCGGCAGATGTAGCGTTTATTACACAAAATCCTAACCAGGACAAAATTGCTCAAAATATTTTAGACGCAATTAATAGTTACGAAGTAAATTCAGAAAATTCTGTAGCATCAAATAATGAGA
>JBEPVC010000294.1:0-3190 GCA_041691235.1 Chitinophagaceae bacterium | reverse complement strand
GTGACCCCGTCAGGATTCAAACCTGAAACCTTCTGATCCGTAGTCAGATGCTCTATTCAATTGAGCTACGGGGCCTTTTGGAAGGCTGCAAAAATAATAAATAAATTATAAAGACAATCTTAAGATATTCCATACATTTAAAAATTATGAAAATTTATTTCTGGTCGGTTGGTAAAGAGCATGAAGCCTATGTAAAAGATGGTGTTGAGGCATTTACAAAAAGAATTTCAAACTATTATCCTGTTGAATGGAAAATTTTTCCTTCCGCAAAAAATGCTTCTGCGTTAACGGAAGAAGAAATAAAAAAAAGCGAGGCTGTCACTTTGCTTAGTGCAACTCAGCCCAGAGATGTTTTGATTGCTCTTGATGAAAATGGAAAGCAATGGAACTCCAAAGAGCTGGCAGATTTCATTCTGCAAAAAACAAATGAAAGCGCAAAGAATATAATTTTTTTAATTGGCGGCGCTTATGGCCTTCACAAAACAATTCTTGATAAATGCAACTACAAATGGAGATTATCTAAATTGGTTTTCCCCCATCAATTGGTGCGGCTCATTCTTGCCGAACAAGTGTATCGTGCCTGTACTATTATCCGCAACGAAAAATACCATCATTCTTAGTTTATCTGTATGTTTGATGATCAAATAAATTTATTCAATGTCTATTACAATCATTATTATTGTCATAACTGTTATTATTTCTATTGCAGGTTTCAGATCTCAAAAAGTAATTAGCGATCTAATATTTTATCCGCCTGCAGTTACTGAACATAAACAATACTACCGGTTTATCACTTGTGGATTTATTCATGCAGACATTGGTCATTTATTTTTTAACATGTATGCATTTTATTTATTTGGAAACATTACTGAAGAAATTTTTTTAGCAATCTTTGGTGACTATGGCAAATTATTATACGTATTAATGTATGTGCTTGCGCTGGCAGCATGCCTTATTCCGAGCTATTTAAAAAATAAAACAAATTCAAATTACAGAAGCCTGGGTGCTTCAGGAGCTGTATCAGCAGTAGTATTTGCTTACATACTATTTAATCCGGTCCAAGGAATAGGATTGATATTTATACCGGTCTTCATCCCGGGATTTTTATTTGGTATCATTTATATTGTTGTTTCGTATTTATTAGAAAAAAAAGGAGGCAGCCACATCAATCATTCTGCTCATATTTGGGGCGCGCTTTTTGGAATCATTTTTCTTATTGTTGCCAGCAAATTATTTTCTAATTATCCTGTCGTCGATCATTTTATTGAGGCGGTTAAAAATTTAGATCCGCACAAAATATTTACGACTCATTAAAAGAAATAACAATCATTTTTTTTGTCTTGCCTGTAATCTTGCAACGCTCATCAATTCTCTTTCCAACAATCCAGATAATTTTTCTATCACTCTCAATAATCCATGCTTTCTCTTTTTCGGTAACAGACACTTTTTGATCACTTAAAAATTTTCCTATCTTCTTTTTTTTCTGCATACCTAATGGATAAAAATAATCTCCCTGTTTCCATTTTCGCAACAACAAAGGAAAGGTAATGGTATCTGAATCCAGGCTGGCAAAGAGATTAGAGGGTTGCGGCTCGTAACCTGCCTCAATGTTCATCTTTTTAATTTTCAGCTTCCCGGACTCAAAATTAATTTCTGCACTGTCTTCATTTATCAAAATATGATTTGCTTCCAAATTATTAATTGGCGCAATTATCAGCCAGCGCCTGTTCTTAATAATCTTATGTGTTGCAGATGAAATATATTTTCCACTTTCGCTCTTTAATAAGTGAAGCACCTCGTCTGTTTGATGCGGAGTAAATCCATATTGCTTTATAATTTCATAGGCGATCGTTTTTAAAGGTTCAGCCTTCAGTAATTTTAAAACGGGTATGTGCATTTCATTTCCTTTATACTCCAATAATTTTTTTTTATGAAGATTGATTGACTGCTGATATAATATTTCTATCCCTTTAAACCGATCGATGTTATGCAATAAATTTTCTTCAACCCGTGGAAAAACCTTTTGAATAGATGGAATTAACTCGTTGCGGAAATAATTGCGTGTATACTTATCCGATATATTGGAAGAATCTTCAACAAAAGATAAATTATTTTTATTAGCAAAATTTAAAATCTCTTCTTTTTTTGCAAACAAAAGTGGCCGGATAATTTTATTTTGTTTTGGAAGAATTCCCTGCAGTCCTTTGATTCCGGTACCTTTGAAAAAATTCATCAAAAGCGTTTCTACGTTATCGTTAGCATGATGGGCCGTTAATAAAAATGTTGGATGTACAATGTCAGATGTACGATGTGATGGCTCCTTACCTGATACCTGGTACCTGATACCCGATACCTCTCCAACTAATTCATTAAACCATTTATATCTCAGCTCCCGAGCCGCAACCTGGGTTGAAATTTTATTTTCTTTTGCATACTCGTTCGTATCAAACTTTTTAAGGTAAACTTTTACAGAATATTTTTCACCAAAAGATTGTACAAAATTTTCATCACGCGTACTCTCCTCTCCTCTTAATTGAAAATTACAATGTGCTATTGCAAAATCAAATCCGGCTTGCTTACATAATTCGCATAAAACAATCGAGTCTACTCCGCCACTTACAGCTAATATTAAATGATCTTCTTCCTGGAAAAGATTTTCATTGCGGATATTATCAATAAACCTGTTGAGGAGAGACATTATTAGTGTGGATTATTCTGTTTCAAGATCTTCAAGATCTTCATAAGCCGCCTGCAGTTCAGAATACGAATGATGATCTTTTGCGGCCTCGGCCACTTCCATTCCTCTTTTATATACTCGCAAAGCTTTATCGTTATCACCTACTCTTTCAAGCAGCTTACCCAAATGATAATAAGAACCTATATAGGTCGGCTCCCTTCTCAAAATTTCATTAAACAACTGCCTGGCTTCTTCATCATTACCGATTTTAATATATTCCAGCGCCAGCGCATGCTGAAGAAAGCTGTCCTTATCCGCCGTTTTCATATATTCCTTCAGCTTAGCAATTCGATCCATCAAATAATTTTTTACTTTTTCTTTCCTTAGTATCTTCGCACCTCCAAAAAAAACAACAATAATGAAGATACTCGTCTGCATCAGCAAAACCCCTGATACAACGGCAAAAATAGCCTTCACTGATAACAATACGAAATTTGCTGAAGCAGGTGTTCA
>JBEPVC010000293.1:0-3203 GCA_041691235.1 Chitinophagaceae bacterium | reverse complement strand
TTAACTACAGCAAGTGTGCTCATACACTGCATAGCAAGTGTGTAAAAGATTAATAAAGATAGCCCGGTTGCGAGGTTGTAAACTTTCGTTCCATCTTCGCGGACTGCAGAATTCATTTTTTGGCGAAGGGTGGAATTATCCTGATCTTTTCCTTCGCCTACGCTGTATAAAGTAGCCATTGTTCCAACAAAAACTTCTCTGGCTGCAAAGGAGGTAATCAATGCTATCCCTATTTTCCAATCGTAACCTAAGGGTCGTATTATTGGCTCAATTGTTTTACCCAAAATACCTGCATAAGAACTTTCGAGAAGGGCTGTATTTTTTAACTTACTTATTTCCTTATTATCAGGTTGCTTCAGTTCAAGGTTTGCATATTTTTCATTAATAGACTTCATTTTTTCAGGTGGGCCATAAGTACTCAAAACCCAGAGAAGCAAACTTATTATCATAATTACCTTCCCTGCATCTACAACAAAAATCTTTGCCTTTTCGACCATTGTATAGAACATATTTTTCCATCTTGGCGCCCGGTAAACAGGAAGTTCAAGTATAAAAAAACTTTTCTCTTTACTTTTTATAAACCATTTCATAACATACGCAGAAAGCAATGCCATCACAGTACCTAATAAGTAAAGCAACATCATTACCAGGCCCTGCAGGCTTATGAAACCGAGCACTAATTTGTTTGGAATAACAAGGGCTATAAGAATTGTAAACACCGGCAGCCTGGCACTGCAGCTCATCAGCGGCGTACACATTATAGTGAGTAATCTCTCCTTTTTATTTTCAATATTTCTTGCGCTCATTATAGCCGGAACCGCACAGGCAAGCCCGCTTATCATAGGCATTACACTTTTACCATTAAGCCCCACTTTGCGCATGACCCTATCCGTTAGAAAGCTTATTCTTGCCATATACCCGGTATCTTCAAGAAGAGTAATGAGCCCGAATAGAATCATTATTTGAGGAACGAAAACCATAATGCCACTCAGGCCGGCAAGAACGCCATTAATCAAAAGGTTACTAAACCAGCTTTGCGGTAAAACATGTCCAAGCCATCCGCCTGCTGCTGCAAAGCTCCACTCAATGGCATTCATGGGAAATTGTGCAATTACAAAGATGCTTTGAAATAAAAGAAAAAGCACTGCAAATAAAATTAAGTATCCCCATGTGCGATGTAATAAAATATCATCGAGTTTTTGAGTAAACAAAGCTTTCTGCAGCGGATCAGCTTCCACTACAGTTTGCTTCATTATATTTTTAATTTTCCCGTATCGCTGAAGAATTTCTTCCGCTTGGGTTTTTGCCGGATTAAATTTAGTTTCACGCTCTATATTTTCTATATTCTCCTGCACAGATACTTCTAAAGGAAAGCTTTCATGGTTTATTAAATAATGAATTGCACGATAATCGCTAATTCCGGGAAATATCTTTTGCACCTTTTCAATTGCCGAGGGCGCCATTGAAATGTTATCGATAAAATCTCTTTCCGGTGGCCTGTGAACATTTTCTGCTGTTTGTTCTATTGCCTTTTTAAGTTGCAAAATTCCTTTATTCTTACGCGGATTAATAGGTACAACCAAAACGCCCAATTCTCTTTCGAGGCCCGGCACATCAATCTGAATATTTTTATTTTTAGCAATATCCATCATTGTAAGAGCCACTACTACAGGACGCTTAAGATCAATTATCTGGGAACAGAAAAGGAGGTTGCGTTTCAAGTTAGAAGCATCTGTTATTAAAACAATAATATCTGCTTTTACATCAACGTCAGTGTCAAGCAACACACGGTACGAAACCCATTCATCATTTCTCTTTGGATATAAACTATAGGTGCCAGGGAGATCAATAACCTTTGCAGAAATTTTTTCAGAGATTTTGGTGATGCCAGTTTTTTTATCAACCGTAACACCTGGAAAATTTCCTACTTTTTGATTCAAACCTGTCAGCGAGTTGAATAAAGAGCTTTTTCCGCTGTTTGGATTTCCGACAAGTGCTATATTTAATTGTACGCTCAATTAGTTTGCTATAATCGGTAAATTTATAATGAAGTTATATGAGGCCTTTACGAATTAAGAAAAGAGATCGTGGCTTTAATATTTTTATCATTTACTTCACTGGTTTATTCATATTAAATTTGCTGATAAATTTCCCTGAATGAAAAATATTCTTGTTTCTCTGCTGTTTTTTTCGCTCTCTGCTTCAGCACAAAAAATAAAAAGAGCGGATAGGGGTGTAATAACCAATCTTCAGAATGAAATTGGTTTTCTTGCAAGCGATCGACTGGAAGGAAGAAGAACAGGAACTCCCGGCGAAAAACTTGCTTATGAATATTTATCGCAACAGTTTAAAAATATTGGCCTTATCCCAAAAGGCGATGCAGATTCATTTACGCAGCGATTTGAGGTAAATGAAGGGAAACAAATTTTACCTTCAACACATTTAATTATAAACAACAACGATTGTGTAATCGAAAAAGATTTTTTCCCTTTTCCGTTTAGCGGAAGCGGAGCAATAGAGGCTTATGCATCTCCTGCACTTCTTGAAAAAAACATGCCCTGGTTTTTTGATATAAAAGAAATGATTGATAAAAATAAAAACAATCCGCATTTTGAACTGGAGGCTGCTATCAGAGATAAGTGTGCTGAGTTTGCTGATAAAGGTGCTTCAGCCGCTGTAGTTTATAATTCCGGTGATAAAGATGATGAACTAAAATTTGATGGAAAAGAAAAGTCAGAATCACTAAAGATTCCGGTGATTTTTGTAACCAGAGAAGCGGCTAAAAAATATTTAAGCGACAACTCTTCCAATTTTGAAATTAAGCTTAAAGTTGCATTAGGAGATAAGAAAAGGGAAGGCCATAATGTAATAGGTTTCATTAATAACGGTGCCGCCACCACGATAATTATAGGAGCACACTTTGATCATCTGGGATACGGAGAAGATCATAATTCTTTGTGGACAGGCGCTCCGGCAATTCACAATGGCGCCGATGATAACGCAAGTGGAACAGCCGCTGTTATTGAATTAGCAAGAATGCTTAAAACTTCAAAATTGAAAAACAACAATTATCTTTTTATTTGTTTTTCCGGAGAGGAATTGGGATTATATGGCTCCAAATATTTTACAGAACATCCAACAATAGATCTTTCGGCGGCAAATTACATGATAAATTCTGATATGGTGGGCAGGTTAAACGACAG
>JBEPVC010000292.1:0-3205 GCA_041691235.1 Chitinophagaceae bacterium | reverse complement strand
TTAACCAAATCATTTATGGCTTCATCACCTTCAATCAAATAATAATTATGCGGGGTGTTAGTAATATTTTTTTCTGCAGAAAGGCCTGCCCTTGGCTCAACAATTTTTTCTTCTTTAACCTTTGGCAATGGCACTTCCATTGCATTACCAAAAAGATCGGTTTGTATCACCTGCTTTTCTACAACAAAAACATTGTATTCATCACCTAAAATTCTTTTGCCTAAAGTTTTAAATTCAAACTCAGCAAAAAGATCTTTTAAAACTTCTGTATTGTATGCCTTTACTCTAAAATCTTCTTCATGAAATTTGCATGGAACTTCTGTAATAATTGTTGCCAGCTTTTTACTCATGATGGCGGATTCTTTTCCTGCTCTTATTTTTTCGCCCAACGCACCTTTTATATTATCAGCATCTGCTAAAATATTTTCAATGGTATCATATTGCGCCAATAATTTTGAGGCAGTTTTTTCTCCAATGCCTGCTATACCGGGAATGTTATCAACAGAGTCACCCATCAATGCAAGGATATCAATTACCTGGCTTACATTTTTGATTCCCCATTTTTCACAGACTTCTTTTACGCCCATGATTTCATTTTTACCGCCCTGGTAACCCGGTTTATAAATTTTTATTTTATCAGTAACTAATTGCCCGAAATCTTTATCAGGTGTTACCATAAAAACTTCATAGCCTTCTTTCTCTGCCTCTTGTGCCAATGCACCAATTATATCATCCGCTTCATATCCGTCACATTCAACAACAGGCAAATTAAAGCCCTCAATAATTTTTTTTATATCAGGAATAGAAACCAATAAATCTTCCGGAGCTTCCTGCCTGTTGGCTTTGTATGCTTCAAAATCTGTGTGCCTTTCAGTGGGGGCCCATGTATCGAATGCAACTGCAAGGTGGGTGGGCTTTTCCTTGCTTAAAAGATCAAATAATGTATTGGTAAAACCGAATTGAGCATTGGTATTTTTTCCTTTGGAAGTAATTATCGGGCTGCGGATGAGAGCGTAATAAGCACGATAAATAAGCGCCATTGCATCCAGCAAAAAAAGTTTTTTCTCCATTGGACAAATGTAAAACAATCGGTACTTTCAGGCAGATATTATTGGGAATTCTTAACAGGAACTAAATAAAAATTTATTTATTATTTAGAAGGAAAGTTTGTATCGTCAACATCTTTTATAAAACCAATTACTCCATTCATAAAAATTTTTTGATCATCCCACATGCACATGTGGCTTCCATTAGGGCAATACAAATAACGGCCATGCTGCACCATTTTACTTTGATCTTCCATTGCTGCCGGATCCATAGTATCATTTTTTGCGCCAACCATTAATGTCGGAATTTTTATTTCTTTAAGACGATTTTTTATATCCCAATTAGCTAATCTTCCGCTTGCACCAAATTCAGAAGGGCCTTGCATCATTACATAAATTTGTTTTGGAACTTTCATAGTATTCAAATGCGTAAAGCAACGCACAACAGGCTCCGGCCAAGGATCTAATCTGCAAATATGTTGTTGATAAAAATTCGGCGTGAGTAATTCTTCATACCGGGGATTATCAAAATCTTTCTTTTTTTCTATATCCATTATTTCTTCAAATATTTTTGGATCCATTTGCTTTGCAAGAACGCTGTAAGCATATTTATTATAATCAGGAATACTCGCGACCATACCAGCAACAATTAATGCTTTCATATTTTGCTGATACTTTAATGCATATTGCATTCCTAACATTCCACCCCATGAATTGCCAAGAACATAAAAGTTTGTAGAATCTGCGCCTATGGCTTTTCTTACCTGTTCCACTTCGTCAACATAGCGATCAATTGTCCAAAGGCTGCTGTCTGTTGGCTGATCGCTATATGGAGCGCCTAACTGATCATATTCATAAAATTCGAAACCCTGCTGTGGAAAAAAACTTTCAAAACATTCCATGTATTCATGGCCTGCGGCAGGACCGCCATGCAACAACAAAATTTTTATTTTGGGATTGTTCCCAAAACGTTTTGTCCAGACTTTAAAATCTCCGACAGGAGTTTTTATGGGAATCATTTTTATTCCGGCAACCTGTACACCTGTATCACCATAATTAAAATAATCTGCAACGGTTATTTCTTTATCTCCGGTTTTTGTTTCTTTAACGGAAGTGTTGCATGAAAAAAATAATGCAATGGCCACAAGGCAAAATATATTTCTCATAAATAAAAAATTATGCTGAGTTGTTTAATTAAAATCTTGATTCAATATAATAAGGAAGCATTGCACGCCACGTTGGCCAATCGTGCTTCATATCTTCTCCCCAAATGTCGAGCTCATAATTAATTCCTTTATTGTACAACACTCCTGCAAACGCTCTTGCAGCATTAGGATCTTCGTAATCGCCGCTGCCGGAGAGAATATGTATGTGATTGCTTCTGCGGATGTTACTTAGATACCATTCATCTGTAAGTCCCGGCATATAATTCATGGGAGAATTATAAAAAACCTGGTCATCATTAAAACCTTTGGTGTATTCATGAAGATCATACACACCACTCATTGCAATAACACCATTAATTATATCAGGTCTTTTTAAAAATAAATTCATGCTGTGCAATGCACCAAAGCTTGCGCCGGAAACTATTATCGGCGTCTCACCTGAAGTATTTACTTTTATAAAAGGAATTACTTCATTAAAAACATACTGATTAAACTGGTTATGGCGAATGCCTTTGTGCTCACCCAACATGTCATTATTCAGCCAGCTTTCATTATTGATGCTATTGATAGAAAATACTTTTATTTTACCTGAATCAATATATGGAGCAAGACTGTCAATTAATTGAAAGCGCTCATACTCCAGGTAATCCGCTGCTGCAGTGGGCACAAGCAAAAGTGCAAAACCAAAATCGCCATAAGTTGCAACGGGCATTTCTTTATCAAGCGCAGGACTGTGCCATGAAGTGAGCTCTCTTTTCATGAAATTGTTTTTTGATTATCACAAAACATAAGAATTAAAAAGAGAAGATAAGGAGATAATTGCTATTCTAAAAATTATTACAAAGCTTTTTGAAGATTGCTTTTAACTGTATTAAACCATTCCTCTTTTAAAATACTTAGTACAATGCTATCTCTTCTTCTTCCTTCTTCACGGGTAGGCATATTTTTCCGGAGAATACCATCTACTTTACAGCCAATAGATTTCATGGCTGC
>JBEPVC010000291.1:0-3211 GCA_041691235.1 Chitinophagaceae bacterium | reverse complement strand
CCTACTTCATTAGGTATCATGGAAGCTGTAGTAATTACTTCCATTCTTATTCCGGGGCCGCCGGCTTCTTCAAATATGCGGCGAAGAATGCCCAGTTCAAAAAAATTAAGATTGTTTCGAACCATCTCTCCCTTCTCCAAATCAACACCCTTATCTTCTGCTCCACCTATAGCAAAAAGTTTTCCCTGCGGATTTTGCATGCATATAATTTAGATATAAACAACGGGTCCTTTTCTGCACAATACCAAATTGGGTTAGTATTTTTCTATTACACCGCTGTCAAAATAAATACTATTTACAAAAGTAACGGAATTGAGATAAAGAGATTGTTCTGTGTGTTTGTATTTTTTTTTGATAATGAATTTTTGCTACCTTACAATTTGGGGTATCTAATTGTAAGCCTGTTTACATTACTATAAAAAATTACAGCTCTTTATGAAGATTGTTGAGATTAAAGTATTGCGTGGACCTAACTATTGGAGCGTGCGTCGCCCCAAACTTATACAGATGAAACTGGATTTGGAAGAGATGGAAGAAAAACCTTCTGACAAAATCCCGGGCTTCAAAGAAAAGCTGGTAAACCTTTTGCCAACATTATATGAACACCGTTGCAGCGAGCTCGTTCCCGGCGGATTTTTAATGAGAGTTGAAGAAGGAACATGGATGGGACACATTATAGAACATGTAGCGCTTGAGTTGCAGACTCTCGCAGGAATGGATATGGGATTTGGCAGAACAAGAACAACAGGAAAGAAAGGAGAATATTTTGTAATATTTGATTACATGGAAGAAGAAGCGGGTGTGTTTGCTGCAAGGTCTGCATTTCGGTTAGTCGAATCACTCATAAATGATACACCCTACAATCTTGATGAAGATATACAGAAATTAAGGGAGATAAGAGAGGATACCCGTCTTGGTCCTTCAACCGGCAGCATAGTGGAAGAAGCTGTGAGGCGAGGCATTCCTTACATTCGCTTAAACCAGCAAAGCCTTGTTCAGCTTGGATATGGAGTACACCAAAAAAGAATTCGGGCTACTATAGCAAGCACTACATCTTGCATTGGTGTAGATATTGCCGGAGATAAAGAAGAAACAAAAAATCTTCTTGGAGCCGCAGAAGTTCCGGTGCCTAAGGGAATTATTCTTTATAGTAATGAAACTGCACAGGACGCCGTTGACAGAGTTGGCTATCCATTTGTAATTAAGCCGGTTGATGGAAATCATGGTAAAGGCGCTACAACAAACATCACCACCTTGCCACAAGCAGAAAAAGCTTTGGAAGAAGCGAGAAAATATGGGCGCAGTGTAATATGTGAAAAATTTATTACCGGTTTTGATTTTAGAGTTTTGGTAGTGAATTTTAAATTCGTTTGCGCAGCACTGCGTACACCCGCCGCCGTTACCGGAGATGGTGAACATTCAATTCAATGGCTGATAGAAGAAACCAATAAAGATCCAAGACGTGGATATGGACATGAAAAAGTTTTGACACAAATAAAGATTGATGGGTTCACGCAAAAAATATTAGATGAAAAAGGATATACGTTAGATACTATTCCAAAGAAAAGTGAATTGGTTTTAGTAAAACCAACCGCAAATTTATCAACAGGCGGCACGTCTACAGATGTAACAGACGAAGTTCACCCGGTAAATATTTTTTTAGCAGAGCGCATTGCAAAAATCATCGGACTTGATATTTGCGGAATTGATATTATGGCATCGGATTTAAGATCACCGCTAACGGAGAATGGCGGCGCAGTACTCGAAGTGAATGCAGCACCCGGTTTTCGCATGCACGTGGAACCATCTGAAGGCCTGGCAAGAAATGCTGCCGAACCAGTTGTTGAGATGCTTTATCCAAAGGGCGTCAATGGCAGAATTCCAATTATTGCAATAACCGGTACAAATGGCAAAACTACAACCAGCAGGCTCACGGCGCACATCTGCAAAGCAGCAGGATATAAAGTAGGCTTTACAACTTCAGACGGAGTTTATATACAAAATCAGCTAATGATGAAGGGTGATTGCACAGGCCCAAAAAGCGCAGAGTTTGTTTTAAAAGATCCAACAGTAGATTTTGCTGTGCTGGAATGCGCGAGAGGCGGCATATTAAAGAACGGGCTTGCCTTTACAAATTGTGACATTGCTATTGTTACAAATGTAACTGCTGATCACATAGGCCTTGGCGGCATTGAAACTCTTGAGCAAATGGCCAAGGTGAAACAAGTATTGCCTGAAACTGTTTTTCCGTATGGATTTGCAATTCTAAATGCTGACGATGATCTGGTTTATGCTATGAAAAAAGATCTCAATTGCCAGATTGCATTATTCAGCATGGATGAAAATAATAAACGCATAAAACAACATTGTAAAAAGGGAGGCATTGCATCAGTATATGAAAATGGCTATGTAACAATAATGAAAGGCAATTGGAAAATACGTGTGGAGAAAGTAACCGAAATCCCAATAACTTTTGGAGGAAAGGCCGCTCATAACATTATGAATACTTTGCCGTCTATCCTTGCCTGTTATCTTTTCAGAAATATAAAAGTAGAAGACATTCGCCAGGCGCTACATACTTTTATTCCCTCTGTTTCACAAACGCCCGGCAGGCTTAATCTTTTCGAATTTAAAAATTTTAAATTTCTGGCCGACTTTGCTCACAATCCTGCAGGATTAAATCTGCTATGCGATTTTGTGAACCGGTTAGATAGTACACATAAAGTGGGAATCATTAGTGGCACTGGAGACAGAAGAGATGAAGATATTCGCGAAATAGGAAGAATATCTGCAAAAAATTTTGATGAAATAATTATCAGGCAAGACAAGCACTTACGTGGCCGCACAGCCGAAGAAATAATTAATCTTTTAGTTGAAGGGATTAATGAAAGCAAAAACGGCGACATTCCCATCAAAATTTTACAAAAAGAAAGTGAAGCTATTCAGTATGCTTACGACAATGTAAAACCAGGAGCAATTATTACTATAATGTGCGATGTGGTTCCGGATGCATTGGATCAAATAAAAAAATTAAAGGAAGCTGAAGAAAAATCCTCAGACACTGGCTATCATTCTTTAAAATAATCCCGCAATAATTTTTATCTATTCTAAATTTCAGTTTGCAAACTTATTTCATAACCTTACTTTTGCACTCCGATTGTCCCATAGTATAAAGGTAGTACGACAGATTTTGATTCTGTTTGTCGAGGTT
>JBEPVC010000290.1:0-3218 GCA_041691235.1 Chitinophagaceae bacterium | reverse complement strand
GAAATTTTTTCAGCAATTTTTAAGGCTTCTTCGTGTAGTTCTTTAACTTCCTTTTCTTTTTTTAAAATTGAATCTGAAAGATTGGTAATTTTCTCAAGCTCTGAAGACAACTGTTTTTTTATTTCAATTAATTGC
Organism: Chitinophagaceae bacterium; assembly: GCA_041691235.1. Taxonomy (GTDB): domain Bacteria; phylum Bacteroidota; class Bacteroidia; order Chitinophagales; family Chitinophagaceae; genus Ginsengibacter. Next base: position 3,083 of record JBEPVC010000290.1, on the reverse strand, counting down.
GTGGTTGCGTTTACGTTATGTTTCTTTAAAAGCCTGTAGCCTTCATCCATGCGGTCATTCAGAAGATTTATTTTTTCAGCGTTATAACTTATTCCTGAATTTATATTATCAATTTCCCCGGCAATATCCTGCAATTCTATCTGGGCAGAATGTAATCTTGAATGTAGTGCGTCTAAATTATGATGATAATTTTGAAGACTTTGCAATTTATTACCAATTGATTTTATTTGCTGAACAATTGGCTGGTCGCTTTCTTCTAATTGAAAATAAATTTCATCCAGCACTGATTTTATATTTTCAGCATTGCTTATTACTTTAATCTCCGCATCAATATTTTCAATTTCATTTTCAGAAAAATTTGCTTTCTCAAGCTCGTCAAACAAAAACCGGTTATAGTCTAATTCTTTGTTTGACGCGGCTTGTGCGGCTTTCAATGTTTCAAGCTCATTCAAAATATTCCTGTAGTTTTTATAAACTGATTGATACTGCTCCAAATCTTTCCGATTGCCTGCAAGTGCGTCTATTACTTCCCGTTGAAAATCTTCATTACCCAATTCCAAAGTATCAAATTGCTGGTGAAGATTTACCAACAGGGAAGACAATTGCTTTAACTGGGTAAGTGTCACCGGAGTGTCGTTGATAAAAGCACGGGATTTACCATTTACTGAAATTTCGCGCCTGATTACAATTTCCTCTTCACAGTCAAGCTCATTATTTTGCAAAAATTCTTTTACCGGCTGCTGGCTTGCCTTAAAATGCCCTTCAATAAAACATTTTTTTTCTTTATCAAGCAGAGTGGAAGTTTCTGCACGTTCGCCTAAAATAAGATTAAGCGCTCCCATCAAAATACTTTTACCAGCGCCTGTTTCACCCGTTATAATATTTAGGTTTGAAGAGAAATTTATTTTGATGGAATCAATAATGGCATAGTTCTGTATGTATAGTTGCTGAAGCATTTGTAAAGGCAAATTACGCTAATTCTCTTTTCGCTTGCGCTCTTAATTTCTTCCAAAGATATTCATAAAAAAAGGTGCTGTTAAGCACCTTTTTTTTATTTAAAACCAATTGAATTTTATTTTACCTCAACTGCATTATTCAATTCATCATCTACCAGAATACGTCCGCAGTTTTCGCAAACAATAATTTTTTTGCGTTGTTTTATATCACTTTGCTTTTGCGGAGGTATTGCATTAAAGCAGCCACCACATGCGTCACGTTCAACAGGAACAACAGCTAAACCATTACGGTAATTTTTACGGATTCTGTCATAGCTCACCAGTAATCTTTCATCAACATGCTCTCTTGCTGCCGCTGCCTGTTTATTATAATTTTTTTCTTCCTTATCTGTCTCTCCTATAATTTTTTCTAATTCTCCTTTCTTACCTTTTAAATTTGTTTCCTTTGTTGAAACTGCTTTTTTTGCAAGCTCAAGTTGTTTTGCTTTTTCCGCAATATCTTCTGTTGCGTCTTTAATGTGTTTTTCAGCCAGCTTTACCTCAAGAGTTTGCATTTCAATTTCCTTATTGATAGCCTCAAACTCACGATTGTTCTTTACGTTGTCACTCTGCTTTTCATATTTTTTAACAAGATCCTGTGAATCCTTAATAACGGTTTTTTTGTCTTCAATAAACTGTTGCATGCCGTTTATTTCTTCTTCTATGCGGTTTTGGCGCGCATGCAGTCCTTCAATTTCATCTTCGAGATCACTAACCTCAATGGGCAACTCGCCTTTTAAAATCTGGATACCATCCAGTTTACTGTCAATTTTTTGAAGCTTAACAATAGACGATAATTTTTCTTCAACAGAATAATCTTTTACTTGTGCCATATTTATGTATGATTTTTTTAAAATTTATTCCAGATTTTAACCAACTTTTATGTGTAATAATTAACAGGGTTGGTCTTAATTTCTGTTTTAAGGACGGCAAAGTTAGGGAATTTCTGCTGTAAAATTTCAGCTAAAAGGTCAATAGTAAACTGCTCGCTTTCGTAATGCCCTATATCTGCCAGCAAAATTGATTTATCTGCATCAAAAAATTCATGATACTTTACGTCAGAAGTTACGTAAATATCAGCACCGGCTGCAATGGCATTGGCAAGAAGAAAACTTCCCGCGCCGCCACAGACAGCAATTTTTGTAATTTCTTTATGAAGTAACGATGTATGTCTTATTACTTTTAATCCAAATTCTTTTTTTAGCGTGGCAAGCAGGTTTTCTTCAGAAACGGGCTCAGGAAGAGTTCCGGTTAACCCGCTACCGATTTCGGACAATTGATTGCTCACGGAATAAATGTCATAAGCCACTGCTTCATAAGGATGGGCTTTTTTTAATGATTCTACAATTTTATCCTGCATGTATCTTGGAAAAATTACTTCAATTCTTGTTTCATTTTCCTCGTGTCGTTTTCCAACAGTGCCTAAAAAGGGCGTAGCTCCCCCATTTGCTTTAAAAGTCCCCACACCTTCTATATTGAAACTGCATTCGCTGTATTTTCCGAGCTGCCCTGCACCCGCATTAAACAATGCATTTCTTATTTCCTCTGCATTTTCTTTCGGTGAAAATGTTACAAGCTTCTTCAAAGTTTCTTCTCGCGGAGCGAGTACTTCAATATTTTGCAATCTTAATTTTTCAGCAATCTTTTTATTTACGCCGTTTATTGCGTTATCAATATTTGTGTGGATAGCATATAACGCAATGTTATTTTTAATGGCGGCGATTACTGACCGTTCAACATAGTTTTTGCCGTTAATTTTTTTTAGCCCCCTGAAAATTATTGGATGGTGCGCAACAATAAGATTGCAATTTTTCTTCGTTGCTTCAGCTATTACATCTTCAGTTACATCAAGTGACGTAATAATTCCTGTGCATTCATCATCACTGTTTCCGATTAAAAGGCCGGCATTGTCATAATCTTCCTGTAAGCTTACAGGCGCAAAATTTTCAAGGCAATCAATAACCTCTTTTATCTTCATTTATTTTTTTTGATAAAGATAATGCACTAATTACACGAATGAAATTGAATTGCGGAAGACAATTGACTGGAAATATTAATGACGAAGCATGTGAAGTACAATAGGAGCGC
>JBEPVC010000289.1:0-3231 GCA_041691235.1 Chitinophagaceae bacterium | reverse complement strand
TTCATTAAAAAATTTTAAACAATGAATACCTTGTCGTCGTTCATTTTTTTAATCTCCGCTTTTTTGTTTTTGCCGTCATCGCCAAATTCATTACAGAAATTAAATCATGATGCATATAAATATAAATTGATCAAAAAAGGTTTATTTGAAAGTGACGATGTACTTAGTATAAAACTTTCGGGCAACCTTAATGAATTAATGAATGACCGGTCAGAGAAATCGAAATATCATGACGTAGTGTTGTCATATACTGATGAAGACAGCGTTGAAATTTCTATTCCCTTGCAGGCAAAAACGAGGGGCCACTTTCGCAAAAGTGTAGGAAATTGTTCATTTCCGCCGTTGCTTCTTAATTTTTCAAAAGCCGATTCCACCATTAAAATTCCTTCTATTTTTAGCAAGCAACATAAATTAAAACTCGTGATGCCTTGCCGCGGAGACGAATATGTTGTAAGGGAATGGCTTGTTTACAAATTATATAACCTGGTTACTCCTAAAAGCTTTAAAGCACGACTTGTAAAGGTGGAGCTTAATAATACAAAGAAGAAAAAAATTTCAGCTCCCCTCTACGGAATTTTATTAGAAGATGAGGAGCAGATGGCCAAACGAAATAAACTTGCTTTGGTAAATGTAAAAATGATGCGGCCTGAAGATGCAGAACCAGACGCATTTTTAATAATGGCAGTTTTTCAATATTTTATTGGAAATACTGACTGGTCAATACAGTATATGCAAAACATTAAATTTTTGGCAAAAGATTCTAATTCAGTATGCACGCCCGTTCCTTACGATTTTGATCATGCAGGCCTTGTGGATGCGACTTATGCACTGCCTGCTGAAGAGCTTGAAATGACATCCATAAGAGAGCGGCGATACAGGGGATACTGCGTAACAGATATGAACCAATTTAAAAATGTAATTGAATTATATAATCATCATAAAAATGATTTTTATGATCTTTATTCCAATTGCCCTTTACTTGATGCAAAGTATATAAAATCAACCAGGCAATATTTTGATGACTTCTATAAAACAATAAACAACCCGAAGCAACTTGCCAGCGAGTTTAAATATCCTTGCGATAAGAATGGTACAGGCAATGTGATTATTAAAGGCCTGAAGTGATATTTTTTTGTGGGAAAGAAATATCTTGTGGCATCCTACACCAAATGAAATTAGAAAAAATTGTTGCTATACTTCTTGTTGGCATTACGGTAGGAATTTTTATTCCTTACGCGTTTCTAACTTTGCTTTTTGAATATCCCAATATGCAAACGCATACTAATGCGGGCTATAAATCCGCCATTGCCTGGTTTGCGGTAGTCATGTTGGGACTGCCAATTTTGGCTGCTTACATTTTATTAGAAAAAAAAACCGGGCAAAAAACCAACAAATGAATGTTAAACATAGTTTAAACAAAAAACAAAACCCTGCGTACGGGGGATTTTTAATTGTAATATTTTAAAAAAATGTATTAAAAAACGAATGCTTTTGCGGATTATTTTATAGTTAGTGAAATATCACTCGCGCTACCTAACGATTTTTTTATACGCTACCTTAGAAAAAGTTTATAAATTATCATCTACATTTATGTGCTAAAAAATCATCTATGAATATTTCACGCAGGTTGTTTATAAGAAATGGTGCCCTCGCCACAACAGCTACCATGTTTTTTCCAAACGAAATTTTTGCCGCTAAAAGGGATAATGAAACTTTAGGCTTACAACTTTACACTGTAAGAGATGATATGAAAAAAGATCCTCTTTCAACCCTGCAGCAATTATCAAAGATGGGGTATAAAAATGTGGAGCATGCAAATTATATCGATAGAAAATTTTATGGATACACCGTAACGGAGTTTAAAAAAATTCTTGATGACCTTGGTTTAAAGATGCTAAGTGGCCATACCGTAATGGATAAAAGTGATTGGGATGAAGCCAAAAAAGATTTTACCGATAAGTGGAAGTATACAATCGACGATGCTGCAAGTGCAGGACAGTACTATGTTATAAGTCCGTGGCTTGATGAGAGTCTCAGAAAAAATTATGATGACCTTGTAAGTTTTCTCGATTTGTTTAATAAATGTGGTGAGCTATGTAAAAAATCAGGAATGAAATTCGGCTATCACAATCATGATTTTGAGTTCAAGTATTCAATAAATAACATGCAGGTTTATGATATTATTATGCAGCATACTGATCCGCAATTAGTATTTCACCAAATGGATATTGGAAATATGTATGGCGCCGGTGGCAGGGCAGATGAATTAATAAAAAAATATCCGGGAAGATTTTTGTCTATGCACGTAAAAAATGAAATAAAAAGTTCAGCTAAAGGCGAAATGAATGATGGCTATGAAAGTACAGTTTTAAATAAAGGACTTCTTGATATAAAAAGCATTCTTGACCTTGCAAAAAAATCCGGCGGTACAACCCTCTTTATTATTGAACAGGAATCGTATCAAAATAAAACGCCGCTTGAATGTGCTAATGAAGATTTGAAGGTTATGAAGAATTGGGGATATTGATATAGTCGTTGATGGAAGAAAACGCCCAACGGTGGAAATTTTTTTTCTTATAATTTACTTGTGGGATAACCTTTGTCAATCCAATCTTTCTTAATGTTATTTGGCAAATTCAAGAGGTAATAATTAGTAAATTTCATTTCTTTTAAAACATCTATTGCAGGCCGCACATTGGGACAATGTTCAAAAGGGCAACAACCGCAGTAAACTATTATCCTTTTACTTTTTGCCAAATGATTTAACTGCTCTTTTAGTTTTTGCAACCCTTCTTTATTATTTACCATTCCTATAGAAATAGAGTTTGGTATAGTTGCACTTGGCCCAATACTAATAATTATTGGCAAATCATTTTTAGCAGTTAAATCATTTGCTAATTCAGAAGGCTCAACTAATTGTTTACTTGTCCAGTTTTCAGGGTTTTGTGCCAAGGCATTTAGGCCACTAAATAAAATGATTGTTAGTGTAAATAACTTTATAATTGCTGGTATTTTCATTTTTTTTAATTTTGGTAAAGATAGAATTTATGGTAGCATTATGGGTAGCATATTAGAGACTAAATACTATAATGAGCAGTCAGTATTTCTTCCTGAAAATTTGCTTCGTGAAGCAAGAAGGCAAAAGAATAAGAAGGAGTGTAATTTTATAAAAAGCCTTGAAAGTTAATACTGTCAAGGCTTTTAAAATTTCAATGTACCCGGGATGGGAGT
>JBEPVC010000288.1:0-3236 GCA_041691235.1 Chitinophagaceae bacterium | reverse complement strand
GCAAGCCCCTCAGATAATGGTAACTGGTCGAGTGATTTTAAATTTGATCATGCAGCAAAAAACACAAACTTTAATGCAAATCTTAAATGGGCTGATGCCGATTATTTTAAAACATATAACCTGCAGTTTGTTGCAGGCAATGCATACGGCAACAGCGATACAGTACGTAATTTTGTGGTGAATGAAGCCCTGCTCAGAAAATTAGGTATTACTGATCCGCGGAAAGCAATTGGCAAGCAAATAGATTTTTGGGATGGCGATAAAGTGGCAAATATTGTTGGTGTTATAAAAGATTTTAATTCTTATTCTTTACGCGATCCAATATCGCCGGTTGTATTAAGTACATGGAAACAAGTATATCGCACTATCAACATAAAAATAAAACCGGGCACTGAAAAAGCTGTATTGCCGTATATTAAAAAATTATGTACAAGCACTTATCCTGATAATGTTTACGATTATAAATTCCTTGACCAAAAAATTGAAAATTTTTATAAGCAGGAAGATCAACTTTCTCAGCTGTATAAAATTTTTGCAGGCATAGCTATCTTCATCAGTTGCCTTGGTTTGTATGGATTGGTTTCTTTTATGGCAGTGCAGCGCACAAAAGAAATGGGTATCCGCAAAGTGCTTGGCGCATCTGCCCGCAATATTGTGTATTTACTTTCAAAAGAATTTACGCTGCTTATTATTATTGCATTTGCCATTGCTGCGCCGGTTGCATATTTTATTATGAATAAATGGCTGCAGAATTATACGTATAGAATTCCATTAGGCGCTTCTGTTTTTCTGTTGGCAATTATCACCTCTGTAATAATTGCATGGATAACGGTTGCGCATCGTTCAATAAAAACAGCAATGGCAAATCCGGTTAAGAGTTTGAGAACGGAGTAGTAAGTGGTGAATGGTGAATAAAACAACAAATCAGACATCAACAAATCATACACCTGAAATAACATTTTATGTTTAAAAATTATTTTAAAACTGCCTGGCGAAATCTTTGGAAAAATAAGATTACATCAGCGATAAACATTATCGGTTTATCTGTAGGCATGACGGCTTCTGTGCTTATTTTATTGTGGGTACAAAATGAGTTGAGCTTCGATAATTATCATCCTGGTGAAAATAATATTTACAGGCTTACTACAACATTAAAAGAAAATAACTGGGTATGGGAAAGCACTCCGTTGTTAATGGCGGATGCTGCTAAAAAAACAATTCCCGAAATTGATGCGATTGCCAGAATCAACCCCGATAATCAACCTGTATTTTATTTAAATGAAACGCCGCAGTACGAAAAAAAATGTGCTTACATTGATGATGCCTGGTTCAATATTTTTCATTACGATTTTATAGAAGGTAACGCATCTTCATTCAATGAAAACCCTTACAGCGTAATACTTACAGCTTCTGCTGCCAAAAAATATTTCGGGAACCGTGATGCTTTAAATGCAACTATTCGCATTGACAGCAATAATTATATTGTAAAAGCAATAATTAAAGACGCACCTTCAAATTCAAGCTTTCAATATGATGCTTATTTGCCATTAACTGCTTTACTAAAAGATGAACAGCGAAAAAAAAATGATGAAAACTGGGATAACTACAACTACATCACTTTTGTAAAATTAAAACCCAATACAAACATTGCTGCTACTGCAAAAAAGCTTACGCATATTATTCCCGGCAACGATAAAGAAGGAACTTTAATAAGTCTTACGTCTTTAAAAAACATGCATTTTGAAGCCGATTTGCAGAACTCAGATTTTATCCAGGGTAATAAAAGCACAGTATATATTTTCAGCATTCTTGCATTTATACTTTTATTGGTTGCCTGCATTAATTATGTAAATCTTACAACTGCAAAAGCAAGTTTACGTGCAAAAGAAGTAAGTGTAAAAAAGATTGTAGGCGCAAAACGTATGCACTTGTTTTATCAATTTATAATTGAATCTTTATTTATAAGCTGCATTGCAGTTGTTGCAACGTTGTTGTTGATACAACTTTGCCTGCCTGCTTTTAATTCCATCACCAATAAAAATTTTGTTTTACCGCTTTCATCTGTTGCCATGTGGAAAGTGATTGGGGTTACATTATTATCAGCATTTATTCTTAACAGCATTTATCCTGCACTCCTTTTATCATCTTTTAAACCATTAAGTGTATTCAGGGGTTTTACTGTTTTAAAAATTAAAGATGCTTACTTCAGGAAAGCGCTGGTGATTATGCAATTCACAATTTCTGTTGTATTGATTGCAGCAACAATCATCATTTATAAACAAATGAATTTTATCCAGCAGAAAAATCCTGGCTACAATAAAGAACAGGTTGTTGCATTTCCTTTGCCATTTACAATTGACAGAAATAAAAAAGCGAGTTTAATAGAAACAATAAAACAAAGTTTACTTACTCAAAGCAATATTTTGGATGTTACTGCTGCCAATCAACCGATAGTAAATATTGGAAGTGCATCAACTGGCAGCGCAGATTGGGATGGACATGATACAACACAAAATCCGCAGATAGCACAACTTTCGGCCGACGCTGATTTTAAAAATACGCTGCAGCTTAAAATGCAGCAGGGGCGCTGGTTTCAACAAGGAAACGAAGCGGATAAAAATAATGTTGTACTGAATGAAACTGCAGTGAAGGAATTAAAAATTCATGAGCCGGTAATTGGTCAGCGTTTTACTTTTAAGGGAAGAACAGGACAAATAATTGGCGTTGTAAAAGATTTCAATTATAAAAGTGTTCATACTAAAACGGGACCGCTCATTGCGTTTAACGACCCAAGCTGGTTCCAGTTTCTTACGGTACGCATTGCACCTAACAGCACTCAAAAAACAATTCAAAATATTCAAAAAACATGGAATAACTTTTTTCCAAATTCACCGCTTGAATATAATTTCCTCGACGATAGTTTTAATGCATTATATAAACAAGACCAGCAAGCATCTTTCTTAATTTTCGTATTTGCCATTATTGCTGTTGTAATTTCTTCAATGGGATTATTTGGCCTGGCTGCATTTAGCGCAGAACAAAGAAGCAAAGAAATCGGCATACGCAAAGTGTTGGGCGCAAGTGTTGCAGGCATTGCGGGTTTATTATCAAAAGATTTTTTAAAGTTAGTAACGATAGCATTTGTAATTGCGACACCTCTTGCTGTGTTAGCTATGAACAAATGGTTACAGGCATTTGCTTACAGAATAAATATTAGCTGGTGGATGTTTGCATTG
>JBEPVC010000287.1:0-3238 GCA_041691235.1 Chitinophagaceae bacterium | reverse complement strand
TATTCTTATTTTTTATGGTGAAATATTTTGCTGAGTTAACTTTATTGTAAGTTCGCATCTTATTTTTTTCATGATCAGGAATTTTCGCTTATTTATACAAAACAGGCCTGCATTTGCAGTAGGGTTTTTATTTGCGGTGTCCAGTCTTTTGTTTGGCATTTGGGTAGCCTCAATACCAGGCATAAAAGCGAGGCTTGGCTTCACTGATGGCAGCCTTGGTCTTTCTTTATTGCTTTCACCACTTGGGGCTATTACCGGCATGTTATTGTCACCAAAAATATTCAGCAAAATTTCCGTGGGTCGCTGGATGTTTACTGGCTATATGATTGTTTGTTGCATAATGGTACTGCAGATTAATTCTGTAAACCGTGTTATGTTTTGGATTTGTCTTTATTGCCTTGGCACTGTTAGTTTCTTAAATGGGGTATCCGCAAATGCCACTGTAAATCTCATGGAAAAAAAATACAACAAACTTTTGATGAGCACCTGTCATGGTATGTATAGCATGGGAGGAGCGCTAAGTGGTGGCATCGCTGCAGTGTTGTTTACAATACAAATACCATCGGGCTGGCAAATTGCAATGGTGGCTACTGTTCTTATCATCGTTATTCTTTTCAATAAAAATTATTTGTTGCTAAATAAAGATATTATCCATTCAAAGTCTGCTTTTAAGTTGCCTTCATTTTCTATATTGGGCATTTCTTTTATTTGCATGGTAAGTTTTATGTCAGAAGGTTGTGTAGCCGATTGGAGTGCAATTTATTTTAAAGAAATATTGTTTGCGCCAAAGGCATTGATAAGCCTTGGTTATGTAGGATTTTCTGTGGCGATGACACTTGGAAGATTAAACGGCGATATGCTAATTACAAAACTAGGCAGTAAAAACGTAGTTGTATCCGGTGCTTTGCTTGCAGCCACAGGTTTTATCGTTGTGGTAACGGCACCGATTGTTATTGTTGCCATTGCCGGATACATTATGGTTGGTTTAGGTTGCTGCTGCATTGTACCTGTTTTATTCAGGGCGTCTGCCAACATTCCGGGAGTGAGCACCGTAGAAGGTTATGCAATGGTAACAACAGGTGGGCTCATAGGTTTTCTTGCAGGCCCCTCTTTAATTGGTTTTATTTCTGAGAAAGCAGATCTTTCAAAAGGTTTATCACTATTAATATTGATGAGTTTGCTGTCAGCATTTGCTGCATGGCGAAATCCATTTATATCAAATAGAACGCCTTTGCCAGCTGAGTCTCTACCTTACGACGAACAGATTTATTGAGTAACTTTTTTTAAACGAACGATTATAGAAGTTCTAAAGCTTTTATCGCCGGTGTTTTGTTACAATGTTTTTTGTAAATTCACGTTACCCATTTATGAATACATTATCTGAAACCTGGTTTGCAGAAGGCTATATAGATTTTGAGTTAAAGAAATATACGTTGCTGGCTTATCTTCAGCAGGTAAATAGTTTCTTTAATCAAAACAAGCTTTATCCACAATTAGCGGATGTTATTTTTCATTACAACAACATTGCCGCATTCCGGCGTAACAAGCGTTTCCTGCAGGAACAGTTTCCTAAAAAATTATCGGGTATACAAATGCAAAAACTGGAATTGCTATATGAGCAGCTGATTGAAGATGATGAACTAATGACTGAACTCGAAGATATAATACAGTTCTCCGCAGGTAAAATTCAAAAAACTATTCTTGACGGTACACAGATATATGAATTTGTGGAAGAAAAAATTATGATTTCGCCGGTGGGCATTGTCCCGCTTGATATTAATGAGGGTTATTTTTTTCTTAACTCTGGCAGTGAGAGCGACACACTGGTTTATCATTACCGCCTTTCTATTTTCGAAAAGCACGATGAAAAATTCCGAAGCATTAAAACATCTTATATCGATGTATGGTACCGTAGCATTGCCACCACATACGAGCATATAAAAATGGAATTGATACGTAAGAGAACCAGCCTTCCGAATCCCGCTGTATACGCGGTGGAGACTTCTTTGAAATATCCGTTAGAGGAAACCTTACTTCCTGTCGCTAAAAGATCCCTTGTTAAGTTTATTTCTTCAGCAGCAGCGTAATTTATCTTAAAATACATTTAACCATCAGCGTTATACTCTGCTAGTAAATCGTTTCTTTCAATCGCAATCTCATAAAAAAAATAGCCGCTGAAGGTTGCATCTCTTTTGCTGAGTCATGCTAAATCAATTGCAGCAGCTATCCAAAGTTGAATAAAATAAAAAACGGAAATATAAATTTTACAAAAAGAGAATTAATCCTTGCAAACCGTAAATAGTAAATAGTACGCTTTTAAAACAATCTCTCATTAGGTGGCCGGATGCCCTGCAGCCTTATATAAATGGTGGTTTGCCCGCGGTGATGCGTTTGATGCTCGAAAGCTTTTTGCATAAGCGAAAATCTGGTTTCTTCGGGGCCAAATATTTTCATTTTTTCACCCCATTTATTTACATCGGAATTTTTTACTGCATTGATGCAATAATCATAGCTCGCGGTTACATAATACATCACAGAATCCTTACCCTGGGCAGTTGTGCTGTTCTCTAATTCAGATTTTACAAATGGCGGAGGCGCATCATCTGAAGCGTTCGACATTAATAAAAAACTTCCCTGGGCAAGATGCAGCATCTGCTGTGCAAAGCTCCTGATGCTATCAACAGCTTTAAAAGAATATTTATCTGCAGGCATTGTGTTTAAATAAGAAATAGTATATGCTTTCGCACGTTCCCAATCTTTAACCATCTGTGCTTTAATATCGGCTGAGCTCAATTGCTGTGCATTGCTTTTAAAAGATAAAGCAAATAGAAGAAACAAGAAAGAAGTTGCTATCGGTGAAATAATTTTTACCATAAGTAAAAGTTTGAGCAATTAAGATAGCTAAATTTTTAAATAAGAAAATAATTTTTTGAAATGAGCAGCGGCGATTTGATGTTTATTTAAACTCCGCATACTTTGCATCAATCTTTTCTTTGAACATTTCATTGAAGGCATCATTCGCGCCCTTTAAAATAATAATTAGTGAGCCTTGTTCTCTCGCATAAATATTTGTAACACTATCCACAGCAACTGCTGATGAAAAATCTTTTATAAAAGTGTGTTGCATTTCCTCTGTATCGTCAGTAACTAAAATAAGGTTTTCAATGTGCTGCGTTCGTGGCATCCAATATAAAAAACTTCCATTGTCACTATATGCTTCAGGAAGGCCATATTTTTT
>JBEPVC010000286.1:0-3292 GCA_041691235.1 Chitinophagaceae bacterium | reverse complement strand
TGGGCTTGCGCTGAATTAATGACACAAATTCCCAAACCGGTAATAAGTAGTATGTTAATAATTTTTTTCATAAATAATTTTTAAGAGTAGAATTAATTGTTACCAAATTTAATTTATTTAATACACTCTTTGTTAGACGTTGTGTTAAATAAAAAGTCATTTTTTAAAATGTTATAATATTGTAAAATCAAATCAATTTCTTTTTTGTAATTGCAGGCAAACTGGTTTAGGCAGTTTAATTTCATCGCTGGTAGCCGTTAATAAACCAGTTTTTTTATTTCTTTTAAATATCACAATGTTATCTGTATCCTGGTTAGCCACAAGCAAATAATTACCAGTGGGGTCTATTATAAAATTACGTGGCGCTTTTCCTTCAGTCTGCTGATAACCGATTAAATTTAATTTTCCCGTATCTGCATTAACGCCAAATATCGTTATTGTATTTTCATCGCCCCTATTTGACGCATATAAAAATTTACCATCAGGTGAAGTGCTAATTTCTGCGCTTCCAATAGTTCCTTTAAAATTTTCGGGATGAGTCGCTATTTCCTGCAGTTGTGTTAGCCGCCCATTTTTATAACTATAGGCTACAACTGTACCGCTCAATTCATTAATCAGGTAAGCAAATTTTTTATTGGGATGAAATGTAATATGCCTTGGTCCGCTACCCGCTGTAATCGCTTTATAAGAAGGATTAGACGCAGTAAGTGATTTTTTTTGAAGTGGATTAAACGTATAAATAGAAACTTGATCCATTCCCAGGTCGGGAGCAAGTAAATAATTGTTATCAGGAGAAAACACAGTTTCATGTACATGTGCTTTTTCCTGCCTGTCTTTATTTACACTGGTACCTGTGTGTTGTATCAATTGTGAATATGGTTGCAGGGAACCATTTTTATTTATTTGAAATGCCGAAAGGCTGCCACCTGTATAGTTCGCAACTGCTATCCATTTGTCATTTGCATTAATGGCAACATAACAAGGATCGTCACCGCCAGTAAATTGGCTGTTCAGAAAATGAAGCGTTCCGGTATTTTTATTGAATGAAAAAGCGCTCACTTTTCCAGGATGATCGCCATTGGTTTCGTTTACTGCATAAATATAATTTCCATTGTGAGATACTGTAAGATAAGATGGATTGACAACACTATCTGTACTGCTTATTAACTTTACTTTACCGGTTGATGCATTAAAATTATAAACGTAAATACCTTTGCTTCCACTACCTGTGTAAGTACCAACAAACAAGTAGAAATTTTGTGCTGCACACCAAAATGATAAAAATATAAAAGCTAATAAAATTGTTAGTCGTAATAATTTATTGGTAAAAAAGTTATTGTTCATGCAAATAGTTATTTATAATGAAATACAATTTAGCATGAAAGATTTAATAATTTTTATTGCGAGAAAAAAGATGAAGGAAAATATTAAATAACCAGAGTTATCTTATCACTTCAAACTTATCAAATTTTTTTATAGTGCCATAAGTCATCAGCACATTATATACTTTGGCTTTTTCAGGACCTTCTTTACACCACGAAATAAAAGATTCCACATCGGCATCTTCGCCTGTTATCTGAGCCTCTACTTTGCCATCATTTGTATTTTTTATCCATCCCGAAATGTGATGTGCTTCTGCTACTTCTTTGGCCCTGGCTCTAAAAAACACGCCTTGAACATTACCTGTAATTTCTAAATGCACAGTTTTCATGTTGCAAAGATAAAATGAAGTTTGCGTTTTACGACTCAATATGATGGCGCGAAACATAGCCTAGATATAGTAGTGGTATTTTTACTATTCATTTTATGGTTTAAATACTATAAAAACAGTAAATACAATGCACATAAAATAGAGCAATACTGCTCTTTTGGGCCGTATCCAGTCTATATATCTTTGTACCAGAAGTTGATTGATGTTAAACAAACATTAATCAAAATATCCAAATCCATTGAAAAGAACCAATTCCCAATCCAGGAAAAACCAAAACAAAAATCCAATATCAGTCAACTTCTAATTTTTTTTAATTCAATACCTGTAAATAACTAATTCGAAGACCCAAGTAAAAAAATTATCCCAATTGAAAACCGGCTAATAAAAGGGCCAAGATTTATCCTGATAAACTAAGACCCCCGGGATGAAATTATTAAAAGCTTCTGCGAGATTTCGCGGAAGTTTTTTTTTGCCTTTAATTAATACGTCGCTTCGCCGTACCGCACAACCTGAAACAAGTATTTATATGAGATAGTATTTTTACGTTTTCAATATTCGTTAATGTACTACAAAATCAGTAAATACAATACACGCAAAAATGAGCAGTACTGCTCTTGTACAGGCATACTGCCTGCGTATCTTTGTGTCAGAAGTTGATTGATGTTCAACAAACATTAATCAAAATATCCAAATCCATTGAAAAGAACCAATTCCTTAATCCAAGGAAAAACCAAAGAAATCCGATATCAGTCAACTTCTAGTTTTTTTTTAAATTCAATACCTGTAAATAACAAATTATCCCAATGAAAACCAGCCACTAAATGGCTAAAATTTATCCTGAGAAAAAACCAAGAACCCACGGATTAAATTATTAAGCTTCTGCAGTAATCAGCAGAAGTTTTTTTTTGCGCTATCCTGAAATCCCCGCCACCTATCCAAGAAAATCATCACAGTAACTTAAAATATTTCATCATAATTAAAAAATATTTGCAGTAGCTTATAAAAAACCAAACTTTGAGTACTCAAATCATAAATTAAAAAAGATGAAAAAATTATTTCTCTCTGTTTTAATGTTTACAGCCGCACATTCTTTTTGCCAGCAAAAAGCATTTAGAGTAGAAGTGTTTGGAAAAGGCCAGCCTATAATTCTTATTCCCGGATATGCTTGCAGCGGTGATGTATGGAAAGCCACTGTAGATAATTTGAAAGATCACTACCAATTGCACGTGCTTACTTTGGCAGGATTTGCAGGAGTCACGCCGATAGATACACCTATTCTCAAAACAGTAAAAAATGAAATAATAAAGTATGTAAAAGAAAATCATTTAAATAAACCTGTATTAATTGGCCATAGCCTCGGAGGCTTTATGGCTTTGTGGGTTGCGAGTGAAGAGCCGGATTTGTTTTCAAAGATTCTTTGCGTAGATGGTGTTCCCTTTATTTCAGCAATGAACAATCCTGCTGTGACAGCTGAACAAATCAAAAAGTCTCCCGCATATAATGCAGAAATGATTGCTAATAATTTTAAGGCGATGCCTGAAAAACAATTTGAAGAAAAGCAATTTAAAGCTATGCTTACGC
>JBEPVC010000285.1:0-3343 GCA_041691235.1 Chitinophagaceae bacterium | reverse complement strand
TCACATAATGGAGTATTGCGTACTCTTTCTTTTCCAAACTCATTAACAAAGCCCTCAGTTATTTTAAAAGCGCCGCCGTATTCCGCAATATCCTGCCCCATTAAAATAAGATTTGGATGTTGCAACATCGATTGATGCAGCCCTTCTTTTATTGCATCAATAAAGCGCTTATCGCTTTTTATTCCATGCGTGTTTTGTTCGGTATAACGGTCAATATTAGACGAAGTTGATGAGGATTGCATGTATCCATCTCTCAATTCATTTTCTGTTATAGGTTTAATGGGAGGTGAATCAAAACCCACGTGCAATTCCAGCTCAATTTTTTCTTTAAATTCATTGCGAATTTCCGCAACCTTTAAATTATCAAGAATATTTTCTTCAATAAGAAAACGCTCATAATTTTTGATAGGATCTTTTTCAATCCATTGCTCAAACATTTCTTTAGGAACATATTTTATACCACTGGCTTCTTCATGCCCGCGCATTCTGAAAGTCATGCATTCAATTAAATAAGGCTTTTGATTTTTTATACAATAATCACGAACACCTTTTACCGTTTCATAAACAGTCAATATATTATTGCCATCAATTTGTACGCCTTCCATTCCGTAACCCGCTGCTTTATCAACCAAATTTTTACATCGATATTGTTCGCTAACCGGCGTACTAAGTCCATATCCGTTATTTTCAATTATAAATATCACCGGCAAGTCCCACACTGCTGCTACATTTAATGCTTCATGAAAATCGCCTTCGCTTGTGCCACCATCACCCGTAAATGCAAGGGAAACTTTTTCTTCATTTTTTAATTTATAAGCAAGTGAAACGCCATCCGCAATGGCAAGCTGCGGGCCCAAATGCGAGATCATTCCACAAATGAAATGCTCCCTGTTACCAAAATGAAAGCTGCGCTCACGCCCTTTACTGTAGCCATCTTCAGCGCCTTGCCATTGCTTGATTAATTTTTGCAGCGGCATATCACGCGTTGTGAATACTCCAAGATTTCTATGTAACGGCATTATCCATTCATCGCGCTGCAACGCATAAGTTGAGCCAACACAAATAGCTTCCTGCCCTATTCCGCTAAACCATTTTGAAATTTTTCCCTGCCGTAGCAACAATAACATCTTCTCTTCAACCAATCTTGGAAAAAGAATTTTTCTATAAAGCTCAATTAGTGTTTCTTCAGATAGATTATTTCTTTGGAATTGCATATTTGCAAATTTCAGCTATTCAATGATAAATAAAAAGAGGGCTGCTTCTGAAAAATTAAATTACAACCAACTCAAAAAATTCTTCTGGCTGCAAATATTTATTGGAAAGCTCTTTTAATTCTTCTGCAGAAATATTTTTAATTGTATTCATGGAATCATAAAAATAACTTTCATCAAGATTGTTAAGTATTAAATTTTTCCATCTTGAAATTACCTGGAAAGGGCCATCAATATCTCCAAGATTAATGCCCATCAAATAATTTTTTACCAGCAACAATTCTTCTTCATCAACCATTTCTTCACGCAATATTTTCATTTCTTTATACACTTCTTCAACAGTTACTTCGCAAACATCTTTGCCCGCCTCACAGCTTATAATCCATGCGCTTTCATGAATATGATTTTCAAGAAAGCTATGGATTCCATAAGTGTATCCTTTATCTTCCCTGATGTTGCTCATTAGCCTTGAGCCAAAAAAGCCGCCAAACAAAACATTAAGAACTCCCACTTTTTTAAAATCAGGATGATGCCTGTTTGGAAAGGGGCGGGCAATTCGTATTGCGCCCTGCACTCCATTGGGATCATTTATAATCCTGCTTTTTTTATTTGAAGATCTTTCCGCTTTGTGATTAACAAAAGGCAAATTTTCGTTTAGCTTCAGATCTCCAAAATGAGTATTCAACAGCTCTTCGAAATTAACAGGAAGCTTACCTGCCGCTAAAATTGTACACTTTGCATTGAGATAAAAATTTTTGAAAAAATTCAAAAGATCTTCCCTGGCGACGGCCTGTAAATCGCTGGCATTGGTCACTCTGCCGTAAGGATGTTCAGCGCCATACAGGTACTGATCAATTAACCGGTTAGCCACGAAGTTTGATTTTTGCATGCTTACAGAGAGCTGTTGAATGCTGTTCTGCTTAAAAATCTCCAGTTCTTCTTCAGGGAAAATTGAATCCGTAATAATCTGTCTTATTACAGGAAGCAATTCTTTTAAATGTTTTGAAAGACAATGCAAGGTTATTGTTGAATATTCATTATGACTGCTACGATTTAAATAGGCGCCATAGTATTCGAAATATTCATTAATGTCTAATGCTGTTTTTTTACTTGTCCCGTTTTTTAAAAGATAGTTGGTAGCCGTTGCAACCGTGTTTTTATTTTCAAACGAATTTCCGGCATTAAAAATAAGCTCGATCATTGCCACTTCTTCAGCGCCGTCATTAATATAATACACCGGCGATCCGTTTTGCAAAGAAATTTTTTGGCAAGGCTTAAGCGTAAGATTTAATTCTACGGGGTCTTTTATCGTCGGTGAAATTGTTCTCTCTGGCATTAAAATTTTTATATCTTGTAAATTAATTTTATTCTGTTGTTTTCAACTAATCATTTATCGGAACGATAATACATAGTGCTGCAATTATTCTCCACAAAAATATTTTGAGACTCCTGCAAAATTTCTTCTGCGGTTACCGCCTGGTAATTCAATAATTCTTTATTCATTAAATCTGCATCACCCAGCAATTCATAGGTTGCAAGACTGTTAGCCCTGTTCATGAGACTTATATCTTCAAATGCAATCAGGCTTTCGGTTTTATTTTTTACTTTTTCGAGTTCAGTTACCGTAACTAATTCAGTTTTTATTTTGTTTAATTGAACTTCAATAGCTTTTTCTCCGGCTTCGGGTGTTATTCCTTTAATGAGCTTGCCTTCAATAAAAAGAAGCCCTGCGTCAATGCTTCCAAAGTGTGAGCACTGAATGCTGCTGAAAAGCTGTTGTTCTTTTATAAGGCTTTGATACAATCTTGAAGAAGCACCGCTGCCAAGAATTTCAGTTATCAAATCAACTGCATAATATCTTTTATCAAGCCTTGAATAAATATGCCAGCATTTGTACAGTGCATCCAAAGGTACTGGCGCTTTCACCTCAAGAAACCCCGGTGTGGTTTGCTTAGGTTCCTGTGAAATATTTCTTACGTATTTTTCTCCAGCAGGAATATCTGCAAACCATTTCTCGGTAAGTTTTTTTACCTGCTCAACAGAAACGTTACCCGCCACCGTTAGTACGGCATTGGAAGGCGTATAATGTTTAAAAAAGAAATCTTTTACATCCTGCAATTTTGCATTTTCAA
>JBEPVC010000284.1:0-3347 GCA_041691235.1 Chitinophagaceae bacterium | reverse complement strand
CATGTAATTGGAGGAAGCGATTCATCTGAAAATGATCTTTTTCAATTTTATATGAATCAATATAAAGCTATTATTGAAGATACTTTATATGGTGGCAAGGTTGAAACTTTTTCTAAATCTTCTAATTCAGCTGTACAGCTGATTTCCGGGCAACGCATTGAAGAATTATTTAACCAGGGTATAAGTCTTATTTCCTATTTTGGGCACTCAGCCGCTAATACCCTTGCATTTAATTTAAGTGATCCTTCAGTATATCAAAACCAGGGCAGATATCCATTCTTCTTAGTGAGTGGCTGCACGGCAGGCAATAATTACATTTACGATCCTTTAAGAATTACTCAAAATAATTTATCAATTTCAGAAAATTTTGTTTTGGCAAATGAGCGGGGAAGTATCGCTTTCCTCGCAAGCAGTCATTTGGGTGTGCCGCCATATTTGAATGCATACGACAACGAGTTTTATGACCAGGTTGGTGTAACCAATTATGGCAATACAGTTGGTAATGATATAAAGAATGTTATTGCTAATTTAGGCGGCGCCAACAATTCCATTGATTATCTCACAAGATGTAATCTTGAAGAAATTGCTTTGAATGGCGATCCTGCATTAAGAATCAATCCTCATCAGAAGCCTGATTATGTGATTGAAGACCAGCAGGTGAAAATTAATCCGGCATTTATTTCAATAGCAGAAAATTCGTTTACCCTCTACGCTAAAACGTATAATATTGGAAAAGCTATTAATGATTCTATAACCTTTGAAGTAAAAAGAACTTACCCTAATGGCACAACCGAGGTTATTTTTCGCAAAAGAATTTTGGGGGTTCATTATGCTGATTCCATAGAAATTTCAGTGCCTATTATTGCTACCAGAGATAAAGGACTTAATAAAATAACAGTAACTATTGATGCCGATAATGATGTTTCGGAATTGTCCGAAAATAATAACAGCATTACAAGGGATGTTTTTATTTATGAAGATGAAGCAACACCAGCTTATCCTTATGATTTTGCAATAATTAATGTTGCAAACCAGAAGCTGTATGCATCAACAGCTAATCCACTTAGCACTGCAAAAGATTATGTGATGGAGATTGATACAACTTTGCAATTCAACTCAACCCTTAAGGTGAGCAGAACTGTAAATTCGGTTGGTGGAGTTATTGAATTCGATCCTGCGTTCAGTTATACAGATAGTACTGTTTATTATTGGCATGTTGCCCTTAAACCGGCATCAAATCTTCCTGCAGACTATCACTGGAACAATTCTTCTTTCATCTACATGGCAAATAGTTCTGTAGGGTCAAATCAATCGCAATATTACCAGCATCTTTATTCCGATACACAAAATATAAGGCTCGACAGTGCATCAAGACAATGGAAATTTGCTTCAGTGGTTAATTTTATAAAAGGAATAAACGGTGTGTTTCCTACAGCAGCGAAAAATGCATCAGATTTTACTGTAACAGTTAATGGATCGGAATTTTCAAGAAGTGCTTGCGGAATTTCAAATATTATTTTTAATGTGCTTGATCCCGTTACGTTAAAACCATGGCAAAATGTTTTGGGTCCGTCCGGTCTATCAGGTAGTGATCCTGTATGCGGCGTTGATAGAATTACAAATTTCCAATATAATATTCTCAGCCAGGCTAAGAGAAAAAGTGCAATGAATTTTCTGGATTCAGTTCCCGATAATTTTATTGTAATTGCCCGGAATGTATCGGGTACGGTTTATAACACCAATACCTATGCCGCACAATGGGAAGCAGATACCACAGCTTTTGGTGCGAATAATTCTCTTTATCACAGGTTGAAATCACAAGGCTTTGTTTTAATTGATTCATTCAATACTCCGAGGTCGTTTATATTTATGTATCAAAAAAATAACCCTGAATTTGGGCCAACTTTTGTTTTGTCAAAAGGAATTTACGATCCGATTGAGCTTACTCATAATCAAACAACACCAGATACACTTGGATATATTACGTCACCGAAATTTGGACCGGCTCTTCAATGGAAAGAAATGCATTGGCGCGGTACAAGCCTTGAACCCAATTCACCTGATAATCCAACCGTGCAAATTATCGGCGTGGATTCGCTTGGTAATTCATCAACGCTATTCAATGTAAATAAAACAATGCAGGATGTTGATATATCTTCTATAAGTGCATCAAAATATCCGTTCATACAATTAAAAATGCGCAATGCAGATAGCATCAGGCTTACGCCATATCAGCTTTCGTACTGGAGATTAAACTACAATCCTGCACCTGAAGGGGCGCTAACTCCAAATCTTTTTTTCCTGACAAAAGACACGTTAGAACAGGGAGAAATTCTTCATTTTGGGATTGCTTTTAAAAATATCAGCTTACCCGCATTTGATAGCGTGAAAGTAAAGATCTCCGTAATCGATAATAATAATGTTACGCATGTGTTGCCGGTTCAGCGACAAAAACCACTTATCAGCGGCGATACGATCATTTTAAGATACGACATTGATACCCGTAATTATTCAGGGCCAAATACCCTTCTTGTTGATTTTAATCCGGACAATGATCAACCCGAACAATATCATTTCAATAACTTTCTTTACAGGAGCTTTTTTGTAAAGGGAGATAAATACAATCCTTTATTGGATGTTACATTTGATGGCGTTCACATTCTTAATCGCGATATTGTTTCGGCTAGGCCTCACATTACAGTTAAGCTAACAGATGAAAGCAAATTTCTCGCGCTTAATGATACATCTCTTATAAAAGTGCAAATACAATTTCCGGATGGCTCTTTAAGAACGTATAGGTTTGACAATGACACTATGAAGTTTACGCCCGCCAATTTAGCAACTGGTGTAAATGAAGCTACTATTGATCTTACACCCGCACTAAGCGGGGATGATGCGGAATATGAATTGATTGTTTCAGGAAAAGATGCTTCTGAAAATACAGCCGGTGCTTTGGATTATCACATTGATTTCAGGGTTATAAGCAAGCCGATGATTTCAAACATGCTGAACTATCCAAATCCATTTACTACTTCTACAGCGTTTGTATTTACAGTCACAGGTACTGTTGTTCCGCAAAACATACGAATACAAATACTAACGGTTACTGGAAAAATAATAAGGGAAATAACCAAGGATGAATTAGGTCCTTTGCATATAGGCAGAAATATTACTGAATTCAAATGGGATGGTAGTGATATGTACGGGCAGAAAGTTGCGAATGGAGTTTACCTGTACCGTGTTCTCACAAATCTTAACGGCAAGAAGCTTGATAAATTTAAAGATGACGGCGATAATACAGATACTTATTTCACAAAAGGCTATGGTAAAATGTATTTTATGAGATA
>JBEPVC010000283.1:0-3352 GCA_041691235.1 Chitinophagaceae bacterium | reverse complement strand
TTATAATTTTCTACTGCATCAATCATATTTTGCGTAGTCGATGTTGTATGAACTTTTACTTCATGATTCAATCTGTCTAACTCAATCCATGCACGCTGGCTAAGCCCGTTAAAAGATGTTATGATAAATAATATTCTCATTATTTTTTCATTAAGCTTCCACCATTTCTTCCATTGCGGAATAATGATAGTAGGCAGCGCACGCACCTTCGCTTGAAACCATTGGTGCGCCTAACGGATTCGAAGGCTTACATTTCTTTCCGAAATTTTTGCATTCAAAAGGTTTTTTAATTCCTTTCATAATTTCTCCTGCAATACATTCAGGATTTTCCGGAGCTTCTTCAATATTCACATTGAACTTTTTTTCAGCATCGTATTCACGATATGCATCCTTTACTTTATAACCGCTCATCGGAATAATTTCCATTCCACGCCATAAACGATCAGTAACTTCAAATACTTCATAAATGATTTGCTGCGCTGCAACATTTCCTTCATCCTTTACAATTCGTGAATATTGATTCTCCACTTTCGCTTCCTTATTTTCTAATTGACGCACTACCATTAATATGCCTTGTAATAAATCGACCGGCTCAAAACCTGTAATAACAATCGGCACTTTATATTTTTCCACCAAAGGGTAATATTCATAAATACCCATAATTGTGCAGACATGGCCAGCGCCGAGAAAACCATTTACTCGGCTCAGTTCATCATTCATTATTTCTTCTATCGCAGGCGGCACCAATACGTGCGAAGCAAGAATCGAATAATTTTTTATATTTTCTCTGTGGGCATGAATAACTGAAAGTGCATTTGCAGGTGCTGTGGTTTCAAAACCCACTGCAAAAAAAACAACTTCTCTTTCGGGATTTTCTTTTGCAATTTTTACTGCTTCCAGCGGAGAATATAAAATCCTAATGTCGGCGCCCTTTGCTTTTGCTTCAAGCAGGCTCATAACGCTACCGGGCACACGAAGCATATCACCGAACGAGCAAAGAATTACATTGTGCTCCAGAGCGAGGTGAACGGCTTTGTCAATCAGGCTTACCGGCGTTACACATACAGGGCATCCGGGGCCATGTATCATTTGAATATTTTGCGGAAGCAGATTTAAGATACCATTTTTAACAAGAGAATGCGTTTGCCCGCCACATACTTCCATAATATTCCATTGGCCCTTCACAGTCTTTTTTATTTCATTGAGCAACGACTCAACCAATTCTGGAGAACGGAATTCTGTTAAGTATTTCATTCGTTAATTATTTTATTTGTAGTACACTTTTTTTTATTGCACGAATTTTTTGACAAAAAAATTAATCATTTTCCAATTCATTTAATTCGCCAAACTCTTTTAAAAACTGGTAAACTTTATGCGCTTCGGCTTCATCAACTTTACTAATGGCAACACCTACATGCACCAATACATAATCACCTTCACGGGCCTCAGGCAACATTTCCAGGCTTGCTTTCTTAACAATGCCGCCGAATGAAACATCAGCCATCGGCACTGTACCATCATATACATGTTCTATTGATAAAATTTTTCCCGGTATTGCTAAGCACATAATTTTATAGTTAAGAATTAAAAATTAAGAATTGAAAGCGTCTCTTTGCTCTTTAAATTCTTTTTACTCATTTTATTGACAGAATTTTTATCGTTATCGTCTATTCCGTTATCATAATAAACCATTTGCCCGAATGAAATATTTTCATCATTCGGAGAAAGTTCTTTATGAAAATAAAGTTGAAAATCTTTTGGTAAATGAAGCTGTAACAAATCAACCAACACGCCGT
Source organism: Chitinophagaceae bacterium (assembly GCA_041691235.1). Taxonomy (GTDB): domain Bacteria; phylum Bacteroidota; class Bacteroidia; order Chitinophagales; family Chitinophagaceae; genus Ginsengibacter. The sequence goes on along the minus strand of JBEPVC010000283.1, from coordinate 1,556 downwards.
TTAAAAATACGCCGCCACTAAAAGCAATATTTTTTAATTGAAGATGTTTTGCTACAGAATGTATAAGGTTTACTAAAGAATAATGAAACTTTGCCGCAATAAATTCAGTTGATTTTTTTTGCTGAACATCACTTATGATATTTTGCATTAAGGAAGAAGTAGAAATTTGATTACTCTCTTCATTAAAATAGCTTTCATTTAACTTCCATTCATTTGCATTAAAATATTTTAAAGCTGCTTCCTCCAATAACATTGCCGCTTCACCTTCATAGCTTTGCTTATCGCATAAATTTAATAATGAAGAAACCGCATCGAAAATTCTTCCGACAGATGAGCATTGCAAAGATGTTTTGGAAGATTGCAACAACATTTGATTGTACAATTTCCATTCAGTTGCAGTGAATTTATTTTTCAAAAATTCTTTTGCAGTTGAAACATCAGCACAGGCGGCAAGCGCTGAAATGCGCGGCTCACGCGGCATTTTATTGCCTAATATAAAAGGGAAATAATCAAAATGAGCAACACGCTTTATTTCATTATTTTCATATTTAAAAAATTCACCACCCCAGATATTATTATCATCCCCGAGCCCTGTTCCATCCCAGATTACACCAAGCACCGGATGAAAAGATGAAGAGTTAAAAAGTTGAGAAGGCTGATGCAATAATTTATTTTCTGCGAGCACTGCTGCGAAATGTGCTTTGTGATGTTGTATTTCTATTGCATCAATATTTAAGTCATCAGCTAAATTTTTTGCAAACCTGTTTGAAAAATATTCAGGATGCTTATCAGTTAGAATTACATCAGGTTGCTTTTTAAATAAATTAATAAAATGATTAACCGTATTTGAATACGTTTTCTGTGCTTCGTAACTTTCTGTGCTGCCCAAGTATTGGCTGACGTAGGTATTATTTTTATTTACAAAAGTAAAACTGATTTTCAGCAAAGCGCCTGTTGCAAGAATAGTCTCAGCAGATTTACAATCATAATTAAAATAGGAAGGAGCCAGGCCTCTTGACCTTCTGATAACAATTTTTTGTTTAGAAATTTTTGAAAACTGAATTACTGGATCGTCCTGCGGCACAATAATTTCCCTGTTATTTGTAACAATAAAATCAGCAATCGAAAAAAGATTTTGCAAGGCATCGTCATCTTTAAAAATGATTGGCGCTTCACTCAAGTTAGCGCTTGTAGAAACGAGGGGTTTACCAAACGCTGAAAGTATCAATTCAAATAAAGGCGTATAAGGTAACATTACGCCAACTCTTGAAAGATCAGGCGCAATTTCTTTTATGGCAATTTCTTTTATGCAATTTTGTTTGGCTTCTAATAAAACAATTGGAGCAACAAAATTTTGTAAAGCGTTCGATTCATCTTTATTTACAAATACAATTTTTTCAATTGACCCAATGTCCCGAAACATAACAGCAAATGGCTTTGAATGACGATGCTTTCTTTTTCTTAAAATTTTTATCGTTTCGGAATTATTTGCATCACATAATAATAAATAGCCGCCGATACCTTTAACAGCAATAATTTTTCCGCCATCTAATTCT
>JBEPVC010000282.1:0-3360 GCA_041691235.1 Chitinophagaceae bacterium | reverse complement strand
TGTTCTCCAGATAATTTCTCATAGTGATGGAAGAATAGATATCGAAAACCTTGGCAATTTTGTGAAGGCATATCAAACAATTACCAATTTAAAATTGGGTGAATTGTGGTCCATACCGATCATGCTTCGTTTGGCGCTAATTGAAAATATCCGGCGTGTCTCTGCCCGTATCGCTATTGATAAAGTTGACAGGAATCTTGCCGATTATTGGGCAGAAAAAATGATTGACACGACAGAAAAAGCGCCTAAAAACCTCATCCTGGTAATAGCAGATATGGCCAGATCTAATCCCCCGATTGTAAGCGCATTTGTTTCTGAATTAATACGGCAGTTACGTGGGAAAGGCCCTGACCTGGCGTTAGTACTTAACTGGATAGAACAGCAATTATCGGGAAGCGGGCTAAAGAGTACAGAATTGGTGAACGCCGAAAATCAGAAGCAGGCTGCAGACCAGGTTTCTATTAGCAACAGCATTGGAAGTCTTCGTTTACTCGGCGCAATGAATTGGCGGGGTTTTGTTGAATCAAACAGCATCGTTGAAAAAATACTTTTAGAGGACAACGGCGGCGTTTACGGGCTTATGGATTTTTCTACCCGTGACCGCTATCGTCACGTTGTTGAACTTATTGCAAAAAAAAGCACTTCCAGCGAGGAGGAGGTTGCCCGCATAGCCATACAATTAATGCATGAAAATGCGCCGCCGGAAGGCGGTGATCAAAGCACCGCTCACGTGGGTTACTTCCTTATTGGACAGGGTAAGGCACAAACAAAGAAGCTTACACACATAAGGGTAACTGGTATGCAAAAGATGCAGCGGAGCATTAAAAGACATGCTTTCCCGGTTTATTTATTTTTAATTTTTCTAATAACGGTAGGCATAAGCGCTGCTGTTTTTATTAAAGTAGATACAGAAACAAAAGATACGTGGCTGCTCCTGTTACTTAGTAGTCTTGCATTATTATGTGCCAGCCAGCTTGCTATTTCGGTTGTTAATTTTTTTGCTACGCTGCTGGTTAAGCCAAATCTTTTGCCGAGAATGGATTACTCGGAGAAAATACCTCATTCATCCAGTACTATGGTTGTAATTCCGGCGATGCTTACGAGTATTACTGAAATAGAAAATTTAGTGGAAGCACTGGAAGTGCGGTTCTTGGCAAACAGGAACGATAATTTGCATTTTGGTTTATTGACCGATTTTACAGATGCCTCGCTTGAAATACTCCCCGAAGACCAGTTGCTTTTAGAAACTGTAAAGAATGGAATTGAAGCGCTGAATAAAAAATATCAAAGAGCAAATAATGACCTGTTCTTTCTTTTTCATCGTCCACGGAAATGGAATCCAAAGGAGAATGTATGGATGGGCTATGAAAGAAAACGCGGCAAACTTTCAGATTTAAATGCCTTATTAAGAGGAATTACCAAAGAACATTTTTCAGTGATTATAGGTAATCAATCTATTTTCCAGAAAATAAAATATGTAATTACATTAGACGCAGACACACAATTGCCGCTTGGTTCCGCATGGAAGTTAATCGGAACCATGGCACATCCATTGAACCGTGCCTGGTACGATGAAAAAAAGAAGCGGGTAACAAAAGGCTATGGAATATTACAGCCAAGGATAACCGTTAGTTTGCCGGACATAACCGGTTCGAGATATACGCGAATGCATGGGAATGAACCTGGCATTGACCCTTATACACGTGCGTCTTCAGATGTTTACCAGGATTTATTCGGAGAGGGTTCTTTTATTGGAAAAGGAATTTATGATGTTGACATATTTCAAAAAGTGCTTGATGGAAGGTTTTTGGAAAACCGCATTCTTAGCCATGATCTTTTGGAAGGTTGCTATATACGATCCGGATTATTAAGCGATGTGCAACTGTTTGAGAAATACCCAACAACCTATAGTGCAGATATGAAAATGAGGTTGCGCTGGATACGTGGCGACTGGCAGATTTTCTCCTGGATTTTGCCATGGGTTAAAGGCCCGAAAAAACATTTGTATAAAAACCCCATCTCTGCATTATCCTGCTGGAAAATATTTGATAATATGAGGCGCAGTCTTATACCCATTGCACTTACTGTATTATTGTTATTGGCATGGATTGTTCTTCCATCTGTTTTATTCTGGACGATTGTTGTTTCGGGAATTATTGTTTTTCCCATCTTTATCACCTCACTTTGGGATACTCTTAGGAAACCAAAAGATGTTGTATTAAAATACCACCTTAAAAATTCTTTACAAAATCTCAGGGACATTACCGTCAAAACTTTGTTCACTCTCATTTGCCTTCCTTATGAAGCATTTTCAAATTTTAGAGCAATAATGCGGACGCTGTGGAGAATGGTTATTTCCGGAAAAAAGCTGCTGGAATGGAATCCATCGTCCCACGCCACACACGATCAATCCAGTTTACGTGCCTCGTATGCCGCTATGTGGATTGAACCTGTTCTTACTACGGTTGTCCTGGCAATTTTAGCCATTTATGCTCCTCAAAAGTTGTTTATAGCAGGGCCTGTATTGTTGCTGTGGCTCATTGCTCCTTTTATTACCTGGTTTACGAGTAAACCTTTAGAGAAACAGGTTGCCACACTTACCAATGATCAAAATATTTTTCTTCAAAAGCTTGCCAGGAAAACCTGGAGTTTCTTTGAACGTTTTGTTGTTGCTGAAGATAACTGGTTGCCGCCTGATAATTTCCAGGAACAACCTGTTGTCCAAATAGCCCATCGTACTTCACCCACTAATATTGGCCTCTCGCTATTGGCCAGCTTAAGCGCCTGCGACTTTGGATATTTAACTACTAGCCGTTTTATTGAACGAACAAGGAATACGATCAACACAATGAAGAAAATGGAACGGTACAATGGGCATTTTTTTAATTGGTACGATACTGAATCGCTGACTCCACTGCAACCAAAATATATTTCAACGGTTGATAGTGGAAATCTTGCGGGCCATTTATTGGTATTAAGGCAAGGCTTATTGGCTATCCCTCATCAAAAAATTATAAGTACACAATTTGCGGAAGGCCTGCGGGATACGTTGGGTGTGCTCACGGATACATCAAATGCAAATGATATTAAATTGCTGAAACAAATTACCATTGACCTTGAAGGAATTACCAACAGTAAGGTGTATACACCTATTGAAATGAAAAGCCAGGTTGAATCATTAGCAAAAAATTTCAATCTTATAGTTGACAAATTTAGTAGTGATATGGAAAGTGAAACATTTAGATGGAAGGAAATATTTTATGCACAACTAGATGATCTGAATCAACATGTTCAAATATTTGAACCATGGTCTTTATTACAAACTGCTCCGGCTACATTCAAAGATATAATTTCCCCTGA